>NZ_JBFBJK010000018.1:0-222117 GCF_040686095.1 Streptomyces sp. NPDC086554 | reverse complement strand
GCACCCGCTCGACCGTGCCGTCCGCGAAGTCCTGCCAGCGGACGGGGAACACGGTGGTCTCGACGCGGGCGGGGCCGTCGGCGGTGTCGACGCAGGGATCCTCGGATCGGCGTCTGCCAGATGTGCGCCGTTGCCGACCGCGGATCGTGGTCCGTCCTCGCGCAGTTCCCCGCGCCCCTTCGGGGCGCTCTTCGGGCGCTCTTGGGGTTCTTACCGCCCCACGGCGTACCCCTGCATCCCCCGCGCGTTGGCCGCCGCCGAGAGTATCCCGGTCCTCGGATCCCGTGCCACCGCGCACAGCCGCCCTTCCGACCAGGGCTCGCCGACCGTCACGTCGTGCCCGCGCCGCCGCAGCTCCTCGATGACCGCGTCGTCCATGCGGGACTCGACCGTGACGCTTCCCGGGCGCATGCCGCGCGGGTAGAAGGAGCCGGGGAAGCTGTCGTTGTGCCAGTTGGGGGCGTCGATGGCGCCCTGCAGGTCGAGGCCGCCGCGTACGGCGTCGCGCAGCGCCACCGCCAGGAAGAAGTGCACCTGCCACTGGTCCTGCTGGTCGCCGCCCGGCGTGCCGAAGGCCATCACCGGTACGCCGTCCTTGAGTGCGAGGGACGGGGTGAGAGTGGTGCGCGGACGGCGGCCCGGCGTGAGGGAGTTGGGGAGGTCCTCCTCCAGCCACGCCATCTGGAGGCGGGTGCCGAGCGGGAAGCCCAGTTCGGGGACGACCGGGTTGGACTGCAGCCAGCCGCCGCTCGGCGTGGCCGCGACCATGTTGCCCCAGCGGTCGACGATGTCCAGGTGGCAGGTGTCGCCGCGGGTGGCGCCGTCCGCCGAGACGTCCGGTTCACCTTGCAGGGGCGAGGCGACGGTCGGCTCACCGGCGCCCGCTCCGGAAAGGCCGAGCGCGTCGAATCCCGGCTCCCCCGCGGCCACGGCGCGCGCGTGGGCGGAGATCTTCGCGGTGCGCCCGCCGGGGCTTCCGGGGCGCAGTTCGTGCGATGCCTTGTCGCCGATGAGCGTCCGCCGCTCCTCGTTGTACGCGGCGGACAGCAGATCGGCGACCGGGACCGTGTCGGGGCCGTCCGCGTCGCCGTACCAGGCCTCGCGGTCGGCCATGGCGAGCTTGCAGCCTTCGATCAGCAGATGCACGTAATCGGCCGAGCCGTACGCGGGCAGGTCCGCCGGCTCGGAGGGGAGCAGGGCCAACTGCTGGAGGAAGGCCGGGCCTTGGCTCCAGCCGCCCGCCTTGCACAGCGTCCAGCCGTTCCAGTCGTACGTCGCCGGGGCCTCGTACGTCGCTTCCCAGCCGGCGAGGTCGGCGGCCGTCAGCGTTCCGGTGTGCCGGGATCCGCTGGTGTCCATCGTGGGGCGGGCCGCCTGGCGGATCAGCGCCCGGCCGATGAACCCTTCGCTCCAGATCTTCCGCGCGGCCTCGATCTGCTCGGTGCGCGAGCCGTCGCCCGCCTCCTCGATCAGGCGGCGCCACGTCGCGGCGAGCGCGGGGTTGCGCAGGAGTTCGCCGGGGCGGGGGGCCTGGCCGCCGGGCAGGTAGACCTCGGCGGACGAGGTCCACTCGGTCTCGAAGAGTTCGCGCACCGTCTCGACGGTCTCGCCGACGCGCTCCACGGGTGCGTGCCCGTCATCGGCGTACCCGATCGCGTACTTGAGGACATCGGCGAGGGACTTGGTGCCGTGGTCGCGCAGGAGCACCATCCACGCGTCGAAGGCACCCGGCACTGCGGCCGCGAGCGGACCGGTGCCCGGCACGAGTTCGAGGCCGAGGGATCGGTAGTGGGCGACGGTCGCTCCTGCGGGTGCGACGCCCTGCCCGCACAGCACCCGCACCTCTCCCCCGGCGGGCGCCAGGATGATCGGCACCTCGCCCGCCGGGCCGTTGAGGTGCGGTTCGACGACGTGCAGGACGAAGCCCGCGGCGACCGCGGCGTCGTAGGCGTTGCCGCCGTCCTCCAGGACGGCCATCGCGGACTGGGAGGCGAGCCAGTGGGTGGAGGACACCATGCCGAAGGTGCCTTGGAGGGTCGGCCGGGTGGTGAACAAGGGGGCTGCTCCTAGCGTGCGGTGCGGGTACTGGGGATCGTACGGAGGGTCTGGGCGGCGGCCGCGTCCGGAGCCGTGCCGTCGTCGGCGACGAGATGGCAGGAAACCTGGCGCGGGCCACCGCCGGGGAGTTCGCGCAGTTCGGGCGCCTCGACACGGCAGCGGTCGACGGCGAGCGGGCAGCGCGTGTGGAAGCGGCAGCCCGGTGGTGGGGTGAGCGGGCTCGGCAGTTCACCGCTGAGGACGATGCGCTCGCGGGTTCGCTGCACGGCCGGGTCGGGGACGGGCGCGGCGGAGAGCAGCGCCTGCGTGTAGGGGTGCTTGGGGTCGGCGAACAGTTCGACGGTCGGCGCCTGTTCGACGATCTGGCCGAGATACATGACCGCGATGCGGTCGGCGAGGAACTCCACGGCGGCCAGGTCGTGCGTGATGAACAGGCACCCGAAGCCGCGGTCCCGCTGGAGATCGGCGAGGAGGTTGAGGACGGAGGCCTGGACGGAGACGTCGAGGGCGGAGGTGGGTTCGTCGGCCACCAGGAGGTCGGGGCCGACGGAGAGCGCGCGGGCGATGGAGATGCGTTGCCGCTGCCCGCCGGAGAGTTCGTGCGGATGCCGGTCCGCGTGCTCGGGGCGCAGGCCGACCTGGCCGAGGAGTTCGGCGACCCGCGCGCGTGCCGCGTCTCCCTTGGCGATGCCGTGCAGGCGCAGGGGTTCGGCGATGATCTGGCCGACGGTCATGCGGGGGTCGAGCGAGGAGGAGGGGTCCTGGAAGACGAGGTGGAAGTCCTTGCGCAGGGGCCGCAGGGCGCGGCGCGAGAGGCGGGTCACGTCGGTGCCGTTGATGCGGACGGTTCCGCCGGTGGGTTCGTCGAGGCGTACGGCACACCGGCCCACCGTCGACTTTCCACTGCCCGACTCCCCTACGAGTCCTACGACTTCGCCCTTGCCGACGGTGAGCGTGACGCCGTCGGCGGCGCGCACGACTCCGCCCGGTCCCGCGAAGTGCCGCTCCAGGCCAAGCAGTTCGAGCACCGGCGCCGCGTCACTCTCGCGCTTCTGGGTGGGGATCACTGGCCGGCCTCCTGGGTGGTGGGCGTGAGCGCGGGGGCGTCCTGCGGGTGCCAGCACGCCGCCCGGTGCGCGGCATCGGCTCCGGCGTGCAGGGAGACCGCCTTGAAGGCGGGCCTGCCCGTCGTGCACTGGTCGTCGGCGTGCGCACAGCGCGGGGCGAAGGTGCAGGCGTCGGGCTGTGCGTCGAGGCTCGGCACCAGGCCGGGTATCTCGGGCAGGCGCCGCTTGCCCTCACCGCCCGGGCGAAGGACCGCGCCAAGGAGGCCGCGCGTGTACGGGTGGCGCGGTTCGGCGAACAGCTCGTCCACCGGGGCCTGTTCGACGGGGCGGCCCGCGTACATGACCAGGACCCGGTCGGCGGTGTCGGCCACCACGCCCAGGTCGTGGGTGATGAGCACGATCGCGGTGCCGAGCCGTTCCCGCAGGGACCGCAGGACTTCGAGGATGCCCGCCTGGACAGTGACGTCGAGGGCGGTGGTCGGCTCGTCGGCGATCAGGACGGACGGATCGCAGGCGACCGCGATGGCGATCATGACGCGTTGCCGCATGCCGCCGCTGAGCTGGTGCGGGTATTCGTCGACGCGCTGGGCGGGGGCCGGGATGCCCACCAGGTCGAGGAGTTCGACGACGCGCGGGCGTGCCTCCTTCTTCGACAGGCCCTGGTGGCGCCGGAGCACCTCGCCGATCTGCCGGCCGATGGTCAGGACCGGGTTCAGGGAGGTCATCGGTTCCTGGAAGATCATCGCGATGTCCTTGCCGCGGACCCGCCCGAGCTCCTTCTCGCTCGCTCCCGCGATCTCTGCGCCGCCGAGCCGGATCGAGCCTTCGATGTACGCGGTGGGCGGCAGGAGTCCCATCACGGCCATCGCGGTGACGGACTTGCCACACCCCGACTCGCCGACCACCGCGAGTACTTCGCCCGGTGCGACGTCGTACGAGAGATGGTCGACGGCATGCACGGTGCGCGTGTCGGAGCGGAAGGAGACCGACAGGTCGCGCACGCTCAGTACAGGCTTGCTCATCGGGTGGCTCCTCGGGGGTCGAGGACGTCCCGCAGGCCGTCGCCGAGCAGGTTGAACGCCAACGTGGCCGCGACGACGGCGAGTCCGGGAAAGACCGCCATCCACGGCGCGGGCGCGAGGAAGGACTGGGCGCCGGAGAGCATCACACCGAGCGAGGCGTCCGGTGGCTGCACGCCGAGGCCCAGGAAGCTGAGCAGCGCCTCGCCGGTGATCGCGGCGGGGATGCCGACGGTCGCCTGGACGGTCAGCGCGGAGGTGGCGCCCGGCAGGATGTGCCGGAGGAGCACGGTGGCGTCGCCGCCTCCGTTGGCCACGGCGGCCGCCACGTAGTCGACGTGGCGCAGCCGCAGCGTCTCGGCGCGGGTGATGCGGATGACGGCCGGGATCTGCGAGATGCCGATCGCGATGGTCGCGTTGGTGAGCGAGGGGCCGAGCACCGCGGCGAGCCCGACGGCGAGCACCAGGAAGGGGAAGGCCAGCATCGTGTCGGTGAGCCGCGAGACCACGCTGTCGGTGAACGTGCCGTAGTAGCCCGCGAGCAGCCCCAGCGGCACGCCGACGACGAACGCGAGCGCCACCGCCAACACGCCCACCTGCATCGACGCCCGCGCCCCGTACACGACGCGGGAGAGCTGGTCGCGGCCGAGGTCGTCGGTGCCGAGCCAGTGCGACCAGCCGGGCGCTGCAAGGGCGCCCGCGAAGTCGGGGCGCGCGGGATCGTACGGCGCGACCAGCGGCGCGAAGAGCGCCGCGAGAACGAACACGGCGGCGATGACGCCACCGGTCATGGCGAGCCGGTTCTTGCGCAGGGCGCGCAGTTTGCCGCTGCGCGCGCTCGCGGAACGTATCCGCCCGAGCGTGGTGAGTACCGCTGTCGTCACCGGGCACCTCCGAGCCGGATGCGCGGGTCGATGACCGAATACGCCACGTCGACCAGCAGGTTGATGAGGATGTACGCGGCGGATGTGCAGAGCACCACGCCTTGCAGGGTCGCGTAGTCGCGGGTGAAGACAGCGTCGATGGTGAGCTTGCCGAAGCCGGGCAGGACGAAGATCTGCTCGGTGACGACGGCGCCCGAGATGAGATGGCCGAGCTGGAGACCGAGCACGGTCACCACGGTGACCAGGGAGTTCCGCAACGCGTGCCCGCCGATGACCTCGCGCCGGGACAGGCCCTTGGCCCGTGCGGTGCGTACGTAGTCGGCGGAGAGCGAGTCGAGCATCGCCGCCCGCGTCTGGCGCATCACGACCGCCGCAAGGCCGGAGCCGAGGACGATCGCGGGCAGCACCATGCGGCGCAGGTTGTCGAGCGGATCGGTGCCGAACGGCACGTATCCGGAGGCGGAGAAGACCGGCAGGGCGATGGCGAATCCGAGGACGAGGACGATGCCGAGCCAGAAGGTGGGGACGGAGAGCCCAAGCAGGGCAAGGGCGTTGGCGAGCCACTCCTCGGGCCTGCCGCGCCGCACGGCGGCGACGATGCCCGCCCCGATGCCGAGCGTGACCGCCAACAGCAGGGAGAGCGCGGCCAGTTCGAGGGTGATGGGCAGCGCCGCGGTGATCGCGTCGGCGACGGGCAGGCCGGTGCGCGATGAGGTCCCGAGGTCGCCGGTGACGGCGTGTCCGATGAACCGCCCGTACTGGACGACGATGTTGTCGTCGAGGCCGTAGCTCTCCCGGATCGCGGCGAGCGCCTTGGGGCTGCGCTCCTCACCGGCGAGCGCGAGCGCGGGGTCGCCGGGCAGCGCTCGGATGCCGGCGAAGACGACCATGCTGACCAGGACGAGTGTGATGAGGGACTGGCGGATCCGGGTGACCAGATAGGCCGTCATGGGGCTCAGGCGCACCGGCCTCGGGCGGGCGGTTCCCGGGCGCAGGGGGATCAGGCTCATCGGGTGTACCCCGCAGTCGTGACGCGGACCAGGCCGTCTCCGTAGACGCGGACGCCCGCGACGTCCTTGCGGGTGACGACGTAGTTCTTCTGCCGGTAGAGGTAGATGAGCCCGCGCCGCTCATTGGCGAGCTCGGTCAACTCCGCGTATATCCGGGCGCGTTCGACCGGGTCGGGTTCGGCGCGGCCGCGTTCGACCAGCCGGTCGATGGCCGGGTCGGAGAGCCCGTAGGCGTTCATCGCGCCGCGTGTCTGCAGGAAGCCGGCGATGTTGCCGTCCGGGTCGAGCCGTCCCGACCAGCCGCTGGTGAAGGCGTCGTAGTCCCCGGAGTCGGTCTCTTCCAGCATCGTGGCGTACTCGGTGGGGCGCAGCGTGACCGCGAAACCCGCTTCCTTGGTCATGGCCTGCAAGACCTGTCCGAGGCGGCTGTGCTCGGGCGTCGTGGACACCTTCAACTCGATGCGGACCGGGGTCTTCACCCCGGCCTCGTCCAGAAGCCGCTTGGCCTTGGCGACGTCACGCTCGGGGCAGGCGGACGCCTTGACGCCGGGCGCGATGGCGGACTCGGGCGAGACGGGGCCGCAGGCGGGTTCGTACATGCCCTGGAAGACGACCTTGTTGAGCAGCTCGCGGTCGATGGCGAGCTCGAACGCCTCACGGACAGAGGCCGATGCCCTGGTAGCCGAGCGAGGGCGAGTTGAAGAGCTGGAGGCCGGGCTCGGTCAGCGCGCTGCGTACGTCGACGGGTGTCATCTGGTCGCCGACCTGGATGTCGCCGGACCGCAGATTGGCCAGGCGGACATTGCCGTCGGGTATCGGCTTGTAGATCACCTTGTCGAGGTGGACCCGGTCGGCCGCGTAGTAGTTCGGGTCCTTGGCGAGCACGATGCGGTCACCGCCGACGCGCTCGACGTACTTGAACGGGCCGACGCAGGAAGGGTGGTTGGTGAAGTTCTTGCCGTACTTCTTGACTGCGGTGGGCGACATCACCATGCCGGAACGGTCCGCGAGGACGGCCGCGAGGGGGACGTAGGCCTGCTTGAGCGTGAGCTTCACCGCGTACGTCCCGGTCGCCTCCGCCTGTGCCAGCGGGGCGAGTTCGGTGGCGCGCGCCGAGCCCGCGAGGTCGCGGTGCCGCAACAGTGAGGTGACGGCGGCGGCCGCGTCGAGGCGCGTGCCGTCGCTGAACTTCAGGCCCTTGCGCAGGGCGAAGGTGACGGTGCGGCCGTCCTTCGACGTCTTGGGCAGGGCGGTTGCGAGCTGGGGGATCACGGTCCCGTGCTCGTCGATGTCGTAGAGCTTCTCGCACATTCCGGCGAAGACGGTGCGGCCCACGAGGGTCTGCGCGAGGGTCGGATCGAGCTTGTCCGGGTCGGCGTTGAGGGCGACGGTGAGGGTGCCGCCGTCCCGCACAGGACGGTCGTCGGTCATGCGCTCGCCGCCGACCTCGGTGGCCGAGGACTGCAAGGAGCCGCAGCCCGCCGTCAGGGACATCACCAGGGCAACTGCCGCAAGGGCAACCGCTTTTCGGCGCACGGTGGGTACCTCCGCCAGGGTGGTTCCGGGCTGATCGCGGACGATCAAGGAATACCGCAGAACGTATTTCGCATACAGTCCGCACACAAGAGGCCCGGTTGAATGACGGACCAGATTTGTCCCGACGGGCCGTTGTCAGTGCGCCGCGCTACTCTCCGCGCAACTGACCGTTCACCCGTTCTGGGAGGTTTTCATGGTCTCGCGCCTCAACCCGTACATCAGCTTCGACGGCGATGCCCGGCAGGCGATGGAGTTCTACAAGGAGGTCTTCGGCGGCGAGCTCGCCCTCAACACCTTCGGCGAGTCAGGCCAGCAGGGCACCCCGCACGCCGACAAGATCATGCACGCGCTGCTCGAGGCACCCAATGGCTTCACTCTGATGGCCTCCGACACCCCGCCCGGCATGCAGCACTCCACGGGCACCAACTTCTCGGTGAGCCTCAGCGGCGACGACGAAGCCGAGCTGCGCGGCTACTGGGAGAAGCTGTCCGCCGGCGGCACGGTGGCCGTGCCGATGGAGAAGCAGATGTGGGGCGACGTGTTCGGCATGTGTACGGACCGGTTCGGCATCCCCTGGATGGTCAACATCAGCGAGCCGAAGAGCTGAGAGAAACAGCCGAAGAGCTGAGGGGAACAGCGGCTGCGGCGGCCGGGCAGGCCCGGCCACCACAGCCGTCCGCCCAGGTCGCGGGCCCGCACCAGCACGCCTACCGTGTGACGCACGCCTACCGTGTGACGGAGGTGTCTTGTGTGACGGGGGCGTCTGGAGGCCACCGATGGACCGCTCGCCCATGCCGGAACCCTTCGACGGATACGGCGCGCACGTCCTTCCGCCGCTGCTCGTCGCCGGTCTCGGCCTCGGCCTCGGCCTGGTCTTCGCCCCTGCGATGAGCATGGCCACCGCCGGCGTCGCGGCACACGACGCGGGTGTCGCATCGGCGATGGTCAACACCAGCCAGCAGGTGGGCGGTTCGACCCAACGCCTCAAGTGCAGGCCCAGTCGGCGATGGAGAGCTACTCGACCGCGTACTGGTGGTCGGCTCTCTTCTTCGCCGTCGGCCTCGTCGTTACGGTCGTGCTCTGCCGCCGCGGAGCTCCCGTCCACGCGGAGACGAGCAGCGGCGCGGTGCACATGTAGGAGGAGGGCGAGGCGATGGCGTCCACATCGGAGGCTTCGGCGACAGATAGTGCCGACGGCGGTGTCGCACTGGCGTCGCCGCGGGGCCGCTGGGTGCTCGCCTGCGCCGTACTCGCATCGGGCATGGCGATGCTCGACGGCACGGTGGTCAATGTCGCCCTGCCCACCCTCGGCCGCGACCTCGACACCTCGATCGCCTCGCTGCAGTGGGTCGTCAACGCCTACATGCTCACTCTCTCCTCGCTGCTGCTCCTGGGCGGCGCGCTCGGCGACCGCATCGGCCGGCGGCGCACCCTGGTCATCGGCATCGTGTGGTTCGCCCTCGCATCCGCGCTGTGCGGGCTGGCGCAGAACGCCGGGATGCTCATCGCCGCCCGCGCGCTCCAGGGCATCGGCGGAGCACTGCTCACTCCGGGCTCGCTGGCACTGGTGCGTACGTCGTTCCGCCCGCAGGACCAGGCACGCGCGGTGGGCGCGTGGTCGGGGCTCGGCGGCGTCGCGGGGGCCATCGGGCCGTTCCTGGGCGGCTGGCTGATCGACGGTCCTGGCTGGCGCTGGATCTTCCTGATCAATGTGCCGCTGGCCGCGCTCGTGCTCATCGCGGCACGCCATGTCCCCGAGAGCCGCGCCGAGGGCGCCGCGGACAAGCCGTTCGACGTGACGGGGGCGTGCCTGGCCGCGCTGTTCCTCGCGGGCATCAGCTTCTCGCTGATCGGGGCGTCGGGAGACTCCTCGGCGGCGGCCGTCCTGCCGGGCCTGCTCGGCCTGGTGGCGGGTGTCGTCTTCGTCCTGGTCGAGCACCGCCGCAAGGACCCCATGCTGCCGCTCTCGCTGTTCCGCTCCCGCCTGTTCAGCGCGGCGAACGTCATGACGCTCTGTCTGTACGCGGCCATCGGCGGGCTCCTGTTCATGCTGCCGGTGCAGTTGCAGACGACGCTCGGCTACGACGCCCTGGAGGCGGGCACGGCGACACTGCCCATCACCGTCCTGATGCTGCTGCTCTCGGCGGCCGCCGGTGATCTCTCGCGACGGGTCGGCCCCACGCTGCCGCTGGTCGCGGGCCCGCTCATCGCGGCCGCCGGGGCGCTGCTGATGCTGAGGATCGAGCCGGGCGCCTCGTACGTCACCTCCGTCCTGCCCGCCGTCGTCGTCCTCGGCCTGGGAATGAGCGTCTTCGTCGCCCCGCTCACCGCGACCGTCCTCGCCTCGGTGGACGCCGGGCGCGCGGGCCTGGCCAGCGGCGTGAACAACACCGCGGCACGGGTCGCGCAGATGCTCGTCGTGGCCGCGCTGCCGCTCGCGGTCGGCCTGTCCGGCACGGCGTACGCGGATCCCGACGCGCTCGACACCGCGTTCGGCAAGTCGGCCGTGGGCTGCGCGGGCCTGTTCGTCCTCGCGGCGGCGGCAGCGGCGGTCTTCATCCGCCCGAGCCCCGCCGCCTGGCACGAGGAACCGGGGAACACACCGCGGTGCAAGTCCCATCTCGGGGTCGGCGCACCGCCGTTGGAGCCGGGGAAGGACTGCGCGGGGTGAGGGTCGGCGACCAAGCGGGCGCGGATCAGATCGGAGCTTCCACCTCGCGCACGAAGAGGGTGACCGTCACGCTCTCCTTGAAGCCGTTGCGCCGCATGAGGGCGGCGGACGCGGTGTTGCGTACAGCGACATCGGTCACGACAGCGGTGGCACCGGCGGCAGTCAGCGTCGCGCAACAGGCCTGCACGAGATGGCTGGCGACGCCCTGCCCCTGATAGTCCGGCGCGCTGGCGATCCACTCCAGGTTCCCCCAGTCCGCGCGCTGGTCGAAGCCCATCGAGCCGAGGACGAACCCGGCGAGACGCTCACCGTCGAGCGCCACCCAGCAGGCGGAGGCGTCGGCGTCCATGTGCCCGGCGATGGCCGAGAGCGACCAGGACGTGTACGGCTTCACCGTGGTGTCGTACAACTCCCGGCCGAGGGCGAGGACGTCGACCAAATGGGTGGGCGCCATCGGTTCCAGGACGACGGGGGACCGCTGGTGACCGGCGGGGGCGGACATGGGACCTCCCAGGTGACTGACGCCGCGGACGGCACGACGGCCTGGCGCCGGGCGCAGGCTGCTTCTCACGCTATGAGGCCCAGGGGCGCGGCGCATGCCGAGCTCGGCGGGAGTTCCGCCGCCGTCGGCCCCGCCCTCGAACCGGCAGCGAGGTGACCGGCCCTTGTCCCGGCGGCTGTTGGGAGGGCCTATCGTGGTGCGCATGTCCGCTCCTGAGCTGATCCGCATCGTCTCCCGTTCCTCGCCCATGGCGCTCGCCCAGGTGGAGCGCGTCCGCGCCGAACTGGCCGCGCTGCACCCCGGGATCCGCACCGAAGTCGTGCCGGTCACGACGTCCGGTGACCGCTGGATGGGGGACCTCGCGAAGCTCGGCGGCAAGGGCGCGTTCACGAAGGAGGTCGACGCATCGCTGCTCGCCGGTGAGGCGGACCTCGCGGTGCACTGCGTCAAGGACGTCCCCGCGGACCGGCCGCTGCCCGCGGGCACCACCTTCGCGGCGTTCCTCAAGCGGGACGACATCCGTGACGCCCTCATCCACCCCGGTGGGCTCACCCTGGACGAGCTGCCCGCGGGAACCCGCATCGGCACGTCCTCCGTACGGCGCATCGCCCAACTCGCCGCCTCCCACCCGGAGTTGGAGTGCGTGCCGATGCGCGGGAACGCCGGCCGCCGGATGGAGAAGCTGGCCGCGGGCGACGCGGACGCGCTGCTCCTTGCCGTGTCCGGCCTCGAACGCATCGACCGGATGGACGTGGCGACCGAGATCCTCTCGGTGGAGACGATGTGCCCGCCGATCGGCGCCGGGATCCTGGCACTCCAGTGCCGCGAGGAGGACACGGAGACGATCGACGTCGTGTCCGGCCTCGGTGACCCCGACGCCTGGCGGGAGGCGACCGCCGAGCGGATGTTCCTGCACGTCCTGCAGGGGCACTGCAACTCCCCCATCGCCGGGTACGCCCGCTGCGAGCCGAGCGGCGACCTGTCGCTGCGGGCCAGCGTGTTCACCCCTGACGGCAAGACGGTCCTGAACGCCCACGAGTGGGCCGGACGGCTCGACCCGGCGACGCTCGGCACGTCCGTGGCGGTGACGCTGCTGCGCCAGGGCGCGCGCGAGCTCATCGACTCGATCGCGCACTGACGGACGCCTACTGACCGGGGCGGCGGGCCACCCAGAGCTGACGCGTGGAGCGCACCACGAGATCGTCGCGGTGCCGTACGTCCTGGGGGCCACCGTCGAGAAGCGCGTCGAACGCGGCCAGGTCCCCGGGGTCGATCCGGCCTTCGAGCGCGCCGCGGATACCGCCGAGGGCCAGGTACGCGTAACGGCCTGCGCCGTCCGGCAAGGGCGCGCGCAGCTCCAACTGCTCGGTGCGCTCCTGCTCGACGGCGAGGCCGGCCGCCGTGAGCAACGCACCCCAGTCGGCACCCAGGTGCGGCACTCGCTCGGCGTGGAGTGCGTCCAGGGCCTCGCGGCAGCGGGCCTCCAGGCCGGGACGGTCCGGTACGGCGTCGGCGGGCAAGAAGCGCGGCATGCCGTCCAGTTCTGCGACGGCCAGCAGGCCGCCGGGGCGCAGCGCGGTGCGGATCCCGGCGAGGGCCGCTGCGGGATCGTCCAGGTGGTGCAGCGAGGCCGAGGCCCAGACGAGGTCCGCGTCCGTGATGCCGGGCAGGCCCGCACCGGCGTCCGCCCGCAGGGTGTCCACGCGGTCGCCAAGGCCCCGCGCGCGGGCGGCCTCGCTGAGCCGGGCCAGCATCTCGGCCGAGCTGTCGACGGCGGTCACCCGGGCCGTGGGGAACTGCTCCAGGAGCGCGAACGTACCGGTTCCGGTGCCCGCGCCGAGGTCGACGATGTGCGTGACGTCGCTCCCGGCAAGGCATGCGACCCGGCCGGTGACGGCGGTGAGGTGGGAGGCGAAAAGGGCGGCGTCGAGGTCGAGTATCTCGGCGAGGCTGTGCTGCGCTCCGGCGCCGTGCGCGGCGTCGCCTTCTCCGCGGGCGTGGGCGTGGGCGTGAGGGTGGTGGCCGGTGCCGTGCGGGGCCGGGGCGTGGGGGTGGGAGTGGGGCTGAGATGCGGGGTGTGCCATGCGCCCGACCGTACGACACCTTGCGGCCGACGCATACACTCTTGCCCATGACGCAAGAAGGTACTGATCTGGACAGCCTCGTGCGCAAGCGGATCCGGGCCTTGCGGGCCGCGCACGGCTGGTCGCTCGACGACCTGGCCGGCCGCAGCCATCTCAGCCCTTCGACCCTCAGCCGGATCGAGACCGGGCACCGCAGGATCGCCCTCGACCAGCTCACCGCGATCGCCCGCGCCCTGAGCACGTCGCTCGACCAGCTCGTCGAGACCGACGCCGAAGACGTCGTCTCGAACCCCACCTACCACCGGTCCCGCTCCCAGACCCACTGGACGCTGCGCGGCGAACCCGGCGTCACGGTCGCCCGGATGCGCCTGACCGACCCGCCCCCGCGGGGCCCCACCGCGCTGAAGGCCCACCCCGGCCGGGAGTGGTTCACGGTGCTGTCCGGAACGGTCGAACTCCTGCTGGGCGAGCGCCGGTTGAGGGTCGAGGAGCGGCAGGCGGCGGAGTTCCCGACCATGCTTCCGCACGCCGTGGGCGCCATCGGCGGCCCCGCGGAGATCCTCGGCATCTTCGACCGCGAGGCCCGGCGCAACCACCTCGCCGAAGGCGGCCGAACGTAACGAGGACGGAGCTGCGGTTCATGGCTCCTGCACGCCTCACGGCTCCTGCATGTCCGGCGCCGGTGAGGCCGTCGCACCTGCGGCCATCAACCTCTCCGCCAGCACGCGGCAGCGCCTCCCGAGCTCCGGAGGGTCAAGCACCTCGAAGTCGTGCCCCAGCAGGAGTACATGCATGAGTA
The DNA here is from genome assembly GCF_040686095.1 of Streptomyces sp. NPDC086554. Taxonomy (NCBI): domain Bacteria; kingdom Bacillati; phylum Actinomycetota; class Actinomycetes; order Kitasatosporales; family Streptomycetaceae; genus Streptomyces; species Streptomyces sp. NPDC086554. The sequence goes on along the minus strand of NZ_JBFBJK010000018.1, from coordinate 208,487 downwards.
CGGCGTCGAGACCGGCGGCGCCACTGAGCACCTCGCAGCGCTCCCTCCCTCTCTGCCGCACGACGGCCGCCGACGCCGGAATCTGCGCGCGCACCGTGTCGGCCGACGCGTGCACGAGGAAGCGCGCCCGCCGCGGGTAGACCCGGCTCGCCACGCCTTCCTGCACGTACGCCGCCGCGTCGGGCGCCGCGCGCGGGCTGAAGCGCCAGGTCCGGGCGACCGCCTCGGTCATCCGGTCGACGCGGAAAGTGCGCCAGTCGTCGCGATCGAGGTCGTAGGCGAGGAGGTACCAGCGCCGATCGGAGGCGACCAGGCGGTAGGGCTCGGTACGCCGCCGCCGGACCTCACCCCCGGACGGATAGTCGAAACCGGCCTCGACCTCGTCGCGACAGGCCCTGGCCAACGTCATGAGGACCTCGGGGTCGACCGGCGTGCGGCCTCCGTCGAAGGACTCCACCGAGCCGGACAGCGCGCGCACCTCGTGCCGCAGCCGGCCGGGCAGCACCTGATCGAGCTTGGTCAGCGCCCGGAGTGCGGCGTCCCCGGCACCGGCGACCGCGCCACCCGCACCGGCGAGCAGCGAGACCGCGGTGGCGATCGCCTCCTGGTCGTCGAGAAGGAGCGGCGGCAGGTCCTGCCCCGGGCCGAGTCGGTAGCCGCCGCCGACGCCCTGACCCGCATGCACCGGATAGCCGAGGGTCCGCAGCCGCTCGACATCGCGCCGTACCGTGCGCGTCGTGACCCCGAGCCGCTCGGCGAGCTCGGGGCCGCTCCAAGTCTGCCGCTGCTGGAGCAGCCCGAGCAGAGTGAGTACCCGCTCCGTCGTATCGCGCCCGTCACCGCTTGCCACGTTCATGGCGCACCACGTTGCCAGAGATGGCGGACCGATCCTGTCCGCCTCTGGTGTCACGGTGGCTCCATGGACGCAAACGAACTCGATGTGAACCGGTCGCCGCGCGCAACACGGCACGCTTCGGCGCGCCGGCAGCCTCGTACGAAACCTGGGAGTACGCCGGCAGCGCGAAGACGGCGCTCGACCAGCTCGAAACCCAACTCGACGAGCTGATCCACCACCTGTCCGAGGTCTGCCTGCTGCGCGACCTCTACCTGCACACGAATCCAGGCACCCGTCAGGAGAAGCTCATGACCGCGAAGACGACACACATCGACCCTGAAGAGCTCCACCACAACCCTGCCTTCACCCAGGGCGTGATCACACCCGCTGCCCGGATGCTCCATGTCGGCGGCCAGCTCGGCACCGAAAGCACCGGAAGCCTGCTCGACGGCATTGAGGCGCAGACCGCTCAGGCAATGCGCAACGTACTGACCGTACTTGCTGCCGCAGGCACCGGCCCCGAGCACGTCGCCAAGCTCAACATCTATCTCGTCAACGGGGTCGACGCACAGGTCGGATACGCGGCGTCGCGATCAGTGTGGGGCGATCACCGCACGGCCATCACGGTTGTCTCCACCGCGGGACACGCTCGCCCGGGCGCGCTCGTGGAGATCGACGCGGTAGCTGTCATTCCTGACTAGGCCTGACTAGGTCGACGAACTGGGCCCGGGCTCACGCCAGTTACTACGCGATGACCGCGACGGACGCGATCACGCCGACCGCGACGATCACTCCGCGCAGGACGTTCGGCGACAGGCGGCGGCCGACTCGGGCGCCCAGTAGTCCGCCCACAGTGGAGCCCAGGGCGATCACGCCGGCCGCCGTCCAGTCGACGTCCGTCACCGCGATGAAGACGATCGCCGCGACGCCGTTGACGATGGCGGCCAGCACGTTCTTGGCGGCGTTGAGCCGCTGCAGGTCGTCCCGGACGAAGGTGCCGAACAGGCCCATGAGCAGGACGCCCTGGGCGGCGCCGAAGTAGCCGCCGTAGACCCCCGTTCCCAACACCCCGAGCAGCACGGGTGCCTGGCGGTCCGCTCCGTCGTGGCCGGGGCGCTGCCGCAGCCACCGGTTCAGGCGCGGCTGGAACAGGACGAGGACGCAGGCCAGCAGGATCAGCACCGGCACCACGGACTGGAACGTCCCATCGGGCAGGAGCAGCAAGAGTGCCGCTCCGATCAGCCCTCCGACGAGAGCGGCGGCGCCCCACCGCAGCAGCCTGGGCAACTGCCCCTTCAGCTCGCGGCGGTAGCCGTACGCGGCGGTGATCACACCTGGCACCAGGCCGATGGTGTTGGAGACGTTGGCAAGGACGGGCGGAAGGCCGCAGGCGAGAAGGGTGGGGAAGGTGATCAGGGTGCCTGAGCCGACGACGGCGTTGATGCCGCCCGCCGCGACGGCCGCGGCCGCCAGGGCCACTGTTTCGAGTGCGTGCACTGCTCGCCTTTCCGGGCACCGTCCGGCACCGGGGCGCGCAGGCTCCGGGGAAGGGATGGCCAGGTACTGGGTGTTGGAAGTGATCAGTTACGTGATGGAGGGTCGGCACCCGGGAGGGACCGAGCGCTGTCCGGAACTACGCCCGGGCCCACCCGGGTTGCCGCCCTGGGCCCGCCAAAGATCATCCCGCCGGGGCAACAGCCAAGTCAATCCTCGGGTTTCCTTGCACATCCCCAAGCTGTAGCTTCACCCTCCATGACCCTCGACGACCTCCGCGTCTTCGCCGCCGTATGCCGCACGGGCAGCCTCAGTGCCGTGGCCCGCGACCTGTCCTGCACACAGTCGGCGGTGAGCCAGCACATCAAGCGACTGGAGCGGGAGACCGGCATCACCCTGCTGGAGCGCCGCCCCCGCGGTGTCACACCCACCGCGGCCGGACACCTCCTGCACACCGCGGTGGCCGGCGGTCTCGGCGACATCGACCACGCCCTGCTACGGCTGCGCGAGCTGGTGCGCGGCGAATCGGGCTCGGTCCGTGTCACCACCGGCGCCACCACCGTGCGCCACTTCATGTCGTCCGCCGTGGTCGCCTTCCGCCACCACTACCCGGACGTCAGCCTGGAGTTCCAGACGGCGCACTCCAGCCGCAGCTGCTTCGAAGCCCTGCTCGCGGGCGGCCTCGACCTGGCCTGGATCACGCTCGGGGAACCCGTGCGCGGCATCGAGCAGCGCCCCGTCGTCGAACTGCCCTGGGTCCTGGCCGTCACCGCCGACGACCCGCTGGCCGCCAAGTCCCGTATCGAGATGGCCGACCTCGCGGACATCCGGCTGATCGGCCTGCCGGAGAACGCCACTTCACGCTCCCGCCTCGACGCCTGGCTGGCCCAGTGCGGCGTCCGGACGACGTCCGACACGAGCGTCGCCGACTGGGACACGGCCATCCTGCTGGCCGAACTCGGCCTCGGCCACGCGGTCGTCCCCGACCTCCCCGGCTGGCACGGCCCCGCCCACCCCGGCCTGCGCCTGATCCCGATCCCCGAACTCCCCACACTGTGGACCGGCTGGGCGGTACGCCGCTGGGACGCGCTGTCCCCACTGGCCAGGGCCTTCGCGGAGACGGTGGAGGAGAACTGCGACGAGACATTCGGGGCCGAGCCCGGCGGTCGCGGGTAGGCCGAGAATTCGGGCGACCCGCCGTTGTTACGATCCGCCGCATGCACAGCGCAGACACGTCAGCTACGTCAGCCACTTCAGACTCCGCCATCGACGCGGACGACGTACGTCAGGTCGTCACTCTGGCCGTCAAGACCCTGAGGAACGCGGATCCCCAGGCCTGGGAGGCCAAGGCGGGCACACTCGACTGGACGTGCTGGGAGACGCTGGAGCATCTCGCCGATGACCTGTTCACCTACGCCGCGCGGTTCGGGCTCGCGGAGCCGCCGACGTCCACGGTGCTGCCGTTCCGGACGAACAGCGACCGGAGCGGTGGGCCCGCGAATGTCTTCTTCGTGCAGCGGGCCTCGGGGCCCGAGGGCCTGTTGAGCGTCGTGGAGGCGTGCGGTGGCCTGTTGACGTCCGTCCTGCGCACCGCGCCCTCCAGCACCGTCGCCTTCCACGTCTTCGGGCCCACAGGCCCAGAAGGCTTTGCCGCCATGGGAGTTGTCGAGACCCTCGTGCATACGCATGACATCGCTCAAGGGCTGAGCCTGGAGTGGTCGCCGCCGAGGGAGTTGTGCACCCGGGTCCTGAAGCGGCTCTTCCCCCACGTCGCCATCGGCGCCGACGCCTGGGAAACCCTGTTGTGGGCGACCGGCCGTGTCGACCTGCCGGATCGGCCACGGCTCACCGAGTGGCGTTGGTACAACACCCGGGGCGCCTGAGCCACCCGTAAGTCCAAGTGCCGGTACGCACCCGTCCATGGGCGGCGCGACTCAGCACCGGCACTCTCCTTGTCGCCACCCCTCCTCCGGAAGGAGCTCTGACGATGGCGACAACCACCCCTGCCCGTAGACAACGGGCACGCGCTCGTACACGAATTACTACTTCCCCTCCGGCACAGGGGGGCTGAACAGCGTCACCTTCCGCACGACCGTCACCAAGGACGCGGGGCCCGCCTCCAACATCTTCTGGAGCCACCAGTTCGGCTTCACCGCCGGCAGCGGCGCCTACACCGGGATGCAGTCCAACGGTCCTGGCCAGACCCGCACTTTCCTCTTCTCGCTGTGGGACGCGACGGAGGCGAAGCCCGGCACCGGCGACAGCTACTGCATCGACTTCGGCGGCGAAGGCGTGGGCAAGAGCTGCCGGTTGAAGACCGACTGGAAGGAGGGGCACACCCTCCTTACGCGGGTGGCGCACGAGGGAGACCGCTGGTTCGGCGTGACGGTCACCAACGAGACCACCGGCGCCTCCTTCAAGCTGGGCAGCATCCGTGCCGGGTCGACGCAGATCTCACCGAACGGCATGGTCGACTGGACCGAGTACTTCGAGTGGAACAACCCGAAGGCCTCCTGCGACGACCAGCCGTACTCCCAGGCGAAGTTCGGCCTGCCGGTGGGCGACGACGGGGCGGTGACCGCGAGCGTCTCCTCGATGCGTACGAGCGCGACCTGCGCCGACTACACCCGGGTCGAGCAGGTGTCCGGCGGCACCCTGCAGACCAATGCCGTCGGCAATTCGGTGCGCGGCCCGATCACCGGCCTCGGCGGCAAGGTCGTCGACGGCTCGCGGAACGTCAGCGGCGACCCGGCCATCGTCTACGGCCCCACCGGCGGCACCAACCAGGCCTGGGTGCTCGGCAAGGACGGCGCCCTGCACCTGATGGGTCAGGGCCTGTGCCTGGACGTCAAGGACGGGGCGCACGCCAACGGCACCCCGGCGATCATGTGGACCTGCAACGGCGGCGCCAACCAGCAGTGGCGCCACGAGAACGGCGCCCTGCGCAATCCCGCCGCCAACCGCTGCCTCGACATCCCCGGCGGCGACACCTCGGACGGCACCCGGCTCGTCATCTGGGACTGCAACGGCGGCTCCCATCAGAAGTGGACGGTGCCGGTCAGGCCGTGAGCGGCTCGGCCCACGAGCTCACCCGGCCCGCAGAGTCGTCGTAGCGTCAAGAGGCTCTGCGGGCGGTCACTTGAGGCCAGATCAGCAGAAGGCGTCCGACGGGGGAATCCCTCCCGTCGGGCGCCTTTCGTGTGCCGCGGCCACCACCTCGCCGCGAGCGGCCGCCGCCCGACTCCAGGCCATGTGACCGGCATCACAGTTCTAGTTTCCCTGTCCGCAGGTCATCATATGACCCGATCGCCGCACGGATTTGAGAGCCGGGCCCGCACCCCGGCACAGCGAGACGAGGATGGGCATGAACGACCAGGACAGGCCGGCACGACCGCGCGTCGGCGTGGTGGGCCTCGGGGCCATGGGGCTCGGCATGGCACGCAGCCTGCGCAACGCGGGCTTCGACGTGGGTGTCCACGATCTGCGACCCGAGGTGGCGGAGGCCTTCGCCGAGGACGGCGGGACCGCCCATGCCTCCGCCGGTGAACTGGCGGCCGCGGTCGACGTCCTGGTCGGTGTCGTGGTCAACGCGGCGCAGGTCGAGTCGGTCCTCTTCGACGCCGATGGCGCGGCCGAGCGGCTGCGTCCGGGCTCCGTCTACGTCATGTGCTCCACGGCCGACCCCAACTGGTCCGCCGCGCTGGAGAAGCGCCTCGCCGAGCGCGGCGTGCTCTACCTGGACGCCCCCATATCGGGTGGCGCCGCACGGGCCGCGAACGGCGAGCTGACCATGATGACGTCGGGCGCCCCCACCGCGTACGCGATCGCCGACCCGGTGCTCGATGCCATGAGCAGCACGGTCTACCGCCTGGGCGACGAGGCCGGAACCGGCTCCAAGGTCAAGATCGTCAACCAGCTTCTCGCGGGCGTGCACATCGCCGCCGCTGCCGAGGCGATGGCCCTGGGCATCAAGGCGGGCGTGCCCGCCGATGCGCTCTACAAGGTCATCACGCACAGCGCGGGCAACTCGTGGATGTTCGAGAACCGCATGGCGCACGTGCTCGCCGGGGACTACACGCCGCTGTCCGCGGTCGACATCTTCGTCAAGGACCTGGGGCTCGTGCTCGACGCAGCCCGGCCGGAGAAGTTCCCGCTGCCGCTGGCCGCCACCGCCCACCAGATGTTCCTCCAGGCGTCCGCCTCCGGTCTCGGCGGCGAGGACGACAGCGCGGTGATCAAGATCTTCCCGGGGATCGAGCTGCCCGAGCAGACCGAGCATGAGCAGGAAGAGGTCTGACCCATGGGAATCCGACTCGGCTGCATCGCCGACGACTTCACCGGCGCCACCGACCTCGCCAACAACCTCGTACGCGCGGGCATGCGCGTGGTCCAGCTGATCGACGTGCCGCAGGACGACACCGAGGGCCCGGTCGACGCGGACGCCGTCGTCATCGCGCTCAAGTCGCGGACCACCCCGGCGCCCGACGCCGTCGAGGCCTCGCTGCGGGCCCTGGACTGGCTGCGGTCCGCGGGCGCGGAGCAGATCTACTTCAAGTACTGCTCGACCTTCGACTCGACGCGGGCCGGCAATATCGGGCCCGTCACCGAGGCCCTCATGGACGCCCTGGACACCGACTTCACGATCGCGACGCCGGCTTTCCCCGACAACGGGCGCACCGTCTTCAAGGGGCATCTCTTCGTCGGCGACGTACTGCTCAGCGAGAGCGGTATGCGGCATCACCCGCTGACGCCGATGACCGACTCCAACCTGGTGTCCGTGCTCGGCGCGCAGACCGCGCGGCCCGTCGGCCTCATCGACCACACCGTGGTCGCCGCCGGTGCCGAGGCGATCCGGGAGCGCGTCGACGAGCTGCGCGAGGAGGGTGTCGGCGCGGCGATCGTCGATGCCGTCTCCCATGACGATCTCGTACGCCTCGGTGCGGCGGTCAAGGAGCTGCCGCTGGTGACCGCCGGTTCGGGGCTTGCGATCGGCCTGCCCGCGAACTGGGGGTTCGAGCCCTCCCCCGCCGCCGCCCAGCTGCCCCCGCCCGGCGGCCACCGGGCCATCGTCTCCGGGTCGGTGTCCGCCGCCACCAACGGTCAGGTCCTGGAGTTCCTGCGCGGCGGCCGCCCCGCGTTCAACGTCGACCCGCTGCGGATCGCGGCGGGCGAGGACGTGGCAGGCCAGGCCCTGGCCTTCGCCGCCTCGCACCTGGCCGACGGGCCGGTCCTCGTGTACTCCACCGAAGCTCCCGACGCGGTCAAGAACGTCCAGGGACGACTCGGCGTCGCCGAGGCCGGTGAGCTCGTCGAGCAGACCCTGGCCCGCGTCGCCCGGGGCCTCGTGGATCTCGGTGTCCGTCAGCTCGTCGTCGCCGGCGGCGAGACCTCGGGCGCCGTCGTCCAGGCGCTGGGGCTCACGGGCCTGCGCATCGGGCCGCAGATCGACCCCGGCGTGCCGTGGTGCGCGGCGGACCTGCCGGACAGGGAGACGCTCCACATCACGCTGAAGTCCGGCAACTTCGGCGGCCCCGGCTTCTTCACCGCGTCCTTCGCCCACCTGGACCAGGACGCCCGCCTCGACGGGGAGACCGCATGAGCCGGCTCCCCTGCCCCGCTGTGGACGAGGCCCGCGCCGAGATCGTCCGGGTGGGCACCAGCCTGTTCGCCCGTGGGTACGTCCATGCCAGCGCCGGCAACATCAGCGCGAAGGCCGGCGACTCCCACCTGATCACGCCCACCGACGCCGCCCTCGGCTTCCTCGACCCCGAGCGTCTCGCCCTGGTCGACGCCGCGGGCGAGCAGAGCGCGGGCGACCGCGCCAGCAAGACCCTCGCCCTGCACCGGCGCATCTGTGCCGCCGACCCCACGGCACGGTTCGTCATCCACACCCACTCCACGCATCTCGTCGCGCTCACCCTGGCCGGCGTGTGGAGTCAGGACGACGTGCTTCCGCCCCTCACGCCGTACTACGTCATGAAGGTCGGGCACGTCCCGCTCATCCCCTACCACCGGCCCGGCGATCCCCGCGTGGCCGACCTGGTGGCCGGCCACATCGCTGATCGCGCCGCGCGGCGCACACCGATCAGGGCCGTACTGCTCGACCGTCTGGGCCCCGTGGTCTGGGGCCCCGACGCCGCATCCGCTCTCGCCGTGCTCGAAGAACTCGAGGAAACGGCACGCCTCTGGCTCCTGACCGACCGTCGCCCCGAGCCGCTCCCCGTCCCCGCTCTCGACGAACTCAAGGCCGCGTTCAGCGCCCCTTGGTGATCGCCTTCTTGGTGATCGCCCTATTGGTGATCGCGCACCGCCCGTCGGAGAATCCCCTGAGCCGCAGTAAGGATTCCGCATGTCCACGTCCACCGCGACGGCCGAGGCCCCCGACCTCGCCCGCGAGAACACCGTATTCCGCAAGGTCGTTCTCCGTATCGTCCCCTTCTTGATCCTCTGCTACGTCTTCTCCTACCTCGACCGCGTCAACGTCGGCTTCGCGAAGCTGCAGATGTCCGACGACCTGGGCCTGAGCGAGGCGGCGTACGGCCTCGGCGCCGGTCTGTTCTTCATCGGCTACTTCCTCTTCGAGGTCCCCTCGAACCTGATGCTGCAGCGCGTCGGAGCCCGCACGTGGATCGCCCGGATCATGATCACCTGGGGTCTGGTCTCGGCCGCGTTCTCGCTCGTCACCAACGAGACGATGTTCTACGTGCTCCGATTCCTGCTCGGAGCCGCCGAGGCCGGGTTCTACCCGGGTGTGATCCTCTACTGCACCTACTGGTTCCCGTCCCACCGCAGGGCCCGTGTGATCGCGATGTTCATGTCGGCGATCCCCGTGGCCGGCATCTTCGGCAACCCGCTCTCCGGCTGGATCATGGACCGCTTCCACGGGGTCAACGGCTGGCAGGGATGGCAGTGGATGTTCCTGCTCGAGGCAATACCCGCGCTCCTCATCGGTGTCGCCACGATGTTCTGCCTCGACAACAACGTGCGCAGCGCCAAGTGGCTCTCCGACGAGGAGAAGGACATCGTCGAGGCGGCGATCGCCAAGGACACCGCGCACCAGAAGCACAGCCGGGTCTGGGACGGATTCCGTGACCCCAAGGTGTGGCTGATGTGCCTCATCTACTTCTGCTTCGTGATGGGCCAGTACGCGCTGACCTTCTGGATGCCCACCTTCGTCAAGTCGACCGGCATCGACGACAACTTCACCATCGGCGTGCTCAGCGCCGTGCCGTTCCTGGCCGCGCTGATCGCAATGAACCTCTTCGGGCGCTCCGCGGACAGGCGCCGCGAGCGCCGCTGGCACCTGGTCATACCCAGCCTCATGGGCGCCGTCGGCTTCTCCCTCGCCGCAGGGTGGAGCGGATCCACCGTGCTGTCCCTGATCGCCCTGTCCTTCGCCGCGGCCGGCGTACTGACCTGTGCCCCGCTGTTCTGGTCGCTGCCCACCGCGTTCCTCGGCGGCACCGCCGCGGCGGCCGGGCTCGCCCTGATCAACTCGGTGGGCAACCTGGCCGGCTTCGTCAGCCCGTACATGATCGGCGGGCTCAAGGACGCCACAGGCTCGACTTCCATCCCGATGTACGTCCTGGCCCTCAGCCTGGTCATCGGCGCCGCCGCAGTGCTCACCACCAAGAAGGACGTCGTCAACCGATGACCGGGACCGGCCCCGGCCGCCCTGGCCCCGGCCCGACCACAGGAGCAAACATGCCGAGGTTCGCCGCGAACCTGTCCATGATGTACACCGAGCACGACTTCCTCGACCGCTTCGCCGCGGCGTCGGCGGACGGCTTCGACGCCGTCGAGTACCTCTTCCCGTACGACCACGAGCCCGCCGAGCTGCGCCGCCGACTCGACGACCACGGCCTGCGGCAGGTGCTGTTCAACGCGCCCCCCGGCGACTGGGAGTCCGGGGAGCGGGGCATCGCCTCGCTGCCGGGACGCGAGGCCGAGTTCCGCTCCGGCATCGACCGGGCGCTCGAATACGCCGACGCGCTCGGCTGCGGCCAGGTGCACGTGATGGCCGGTCTCCGGCCGGCGGACGCGCCGCCCGCGCAGCTCGCCGAGCACCGCGCCACGTACCTGGCCGACCTGGCCTGGGCGGCGCAGCGGGCCGCCGCCGTGGATGTCGACGTACTGATCGAGCCGATCAACGGCCGTGACATGCCGGGCTACTTCCTGCACCGGCAGGCCGAGGCACACGCGATCGTGCAGGAGGTCGGCGCCCCGAACCTCAAGGTGCAGCTCGACCTGTACCACTGCCAGATCGTCGAGGGCGACCTCACCACCACGCTGCGCCGGGACCTTCCCACCGGCCGCGTCGCCCATCTGCAGATCGCGGGCGTGCCCGACCGCCACGAGCCCGACCAGGGCGAACTCGACATCCGGTATCTGTTCGACGTCGTCGACGAGCTGGGCTTCGAGGGGTGGATCGGCTGCGAATACCGCCCCCGCGCCGGTACGAGCGAGGGGCTCGGCTGGCTCAAGAACTACGGCCGGCTCAAGAACAACCGAGGAGAACGCGCATGAGGATCGTCATCACCGGTGGCTTCGGCTTCCTGGGGCAGCAGGTCGCCGAGGCGTTGCTGAAGCGGCGGACCCTGTGCGGTGCGCCCGTGGACCGCCTGGTGCTCGCCGACCGGTTCGTGCCTGCCGGGTCACCCCTGGCCGCCGACCCCCTGGTGGACGTCGTACAGGGCGACCTGCGCGAGCGCCTCGACGAGATCTTCGCGCATCCGGTGGACGCCCTGATCCACCTGGCCTCCGCGGTCTCGGCCGAGTGCGAGACCGACTTCGACCTCGGCATGAGCGCCAACCTGGACACCACCCGCGCCCTGCTCGACGCCGCCCGCGCACAGTCGGCGGCCGGCGGGCCGACGCCCCGGGTGGTGTTCTCCAGCAGCGTCGCGGTTTACGGCTCCGACCCCGCGCTGCCGCTGCCGCCCGTGGTCGGCGAATCGACGCTGCCCACACCGCAGTCGAGCTACGGAACGCAGAAGCGCGTCTGCGAGATGCTGGTCGCCGAGTACACCCGCAGGGGCTTCCTCGACGGACGTGTGGCGCGCCTGATGACGGTCTCGGTGCGGCCGGGCAAGCCGAACGCGGCCGCCTCCGGCTTCCTCTCGGGCATCATCCGCGAACCCCTCTCCGGCCTCCCCGCGACCTGCCCGGTCGGCCCCGAACTGCGGGTCGCCCTGGCCTCACCGCGGCGCACCGTCGACGGCATCCTCCGCATCGCCGAGGCCGAGCGGGGCAGCGGCCCCGGGCAGCTCGACGGCGGGCTTCCGGTCAACCTGCCCGCGCTCACGGTCACGGTCGCCGAGATGCTCGCCACGCTGCGCCGGGTGGCCGGTGACGCCGTCGCCGATCTGGTGACGGTGACACCCGACCCTGCCGTCGAGGCCATCGTCGGCTCGTGGCCCGCCGCCTTCGACAACACGCGTGCCTCGGCGCTCGGCCTCAAGCCCGACGAGAACTTCGAGTCGGTCGTACGGGCGTACGCCGAGGACCACCCCGACGCGGTGGCGGCAGGTTCGCTGCCCGCGCCAGGGGCGATCGGGGCCTGACGGATAGACTGACGAGCATGTTCTCCAAGGTGAGTGGTCCCGTACGGCTCGCGGACAGGGTCGCCGCGATCCTCGCGGAGGAGATCGAGTCCGGCCGCCTTGGCGAGGGCGACAAGCTGCCGACCGAGGTCGAGTTGGTCAAGCAGCTCGGCGTCAGCCGCACCGTGATCCGCGAGGCCGTTTCGCGGCTGCGGAACGCGGGCCTGGTCGAACCGCGCCAGGGCCGGGGCGTGTTCGTCATGCCCCGGCGCACCCGGCCGCTCGACCTCGAGGCGGAGACCGAGGCCGGTGACTCCGGCACCAAGGCCAAGGTGCTGCAGATCGTGGAGGTCCGCCGCGCCATGGAGGGCGAGGCAGCCTCGCTCGCCGCCACCCGTGCAACGCCGCAGGACGTCGAGCGGATGCGGCAGTCCCTGACCGCGATCGACGAGGCGGTCGCGGCGGGCGGCGACGGCGTGGACGAGGACCTGGCGTTCCACCAGTCGATCGCCGAGTCGACCGGCAACGCGGTGATGGTCTCGACCGTGCGGTACCTCGGAGAGGTGCTGCGCAGCGGCATCCGCGTCACACGGGCCAACGAGGCGCGGCGGGACGACTTCATCGAGGCGGTCCGGGTCGAGCACCACGCGATCCTGGCGGCCGTCGAGTCCGGCGACGCGCGGGCGGCGCGCACCGCCGTGCGCCGTCACCTGAAGCACGCCGCGTCCCGTCTCCAGGACGCGGACGACGGCTTCTGGACGGAGGCGGACGATCTCGAGGTGGATCTGGACGCGCCGTGACGGTCGCGCCCCATCCCCCTCGGCGTCGCGCCCTACTTGCTCGAACCCCGGAAGCGCCCGAACGCCTTCGTGAGGGAGCTCAGCGGTGAGCCGTCCGCCTTGGCGAGGCCCGGTGCGAGCGGCCTGGGTACTCCGTCGCCACCGGTCACCTCGGCCAGCGCGGCGTGCGCCGTCTCGGCCGCCTCCTGGTACAGGTCACGGGATTTCGTCATGGCATCGAGCTCTTCGGCGTACCTGGTGACCATGGACTGGGCGTGGACCAGCTCCTCTTCCGGGGTGAGCAGATGCCAGCCCTGGCGCAGCCGCGTCAGGGCCTGCTCGGCCTCGGCGGGCAGCGGCCGCGGCAGCACGGCGAACTCCTTGATCCTGTCGAGGAGTTCGGTCGGTTCCGAGCCGTCGAGGAAGACGCTGCGCACCGTGAAACGCTCCGCGTCGTAATCCGGTCCGTGCGGTGCCGCGGGCAGGACGACGGCGCCGCCGCGCGGCATCCGCACGCTCAGCTCCCGCTTCATCGCGAAGTCGGCGATCTGCGCCTGCTCCGGCGTGCCCCGGTGCTCGACCACCCGGTGCCGCAGGCTCGGCGGCAGGAACTCCGCGATCGGCCGCTGCCCCTTCGCGTCCGGCGTCATCGCCTCGTGCACCACGATGTGGATGTACCAGCTCTGCCGCGTGCAGTCCCGCAGCCGACGGCGCAGCTCGTCGTCGTCCTTCGGCAGGTGGTTCGTCGTCCGCAGCCGCAGGCCCGGCACCGTGTCGTGGTCCCAGGCGACCTGGTCGCTGTCGGGCCAGAACATGGTGGCGGGCGAGGGCCAGCGCGCGTCCCACGCCCGCTCCGCCTCGGCGGCGATGACCCAGGTGACGCCCTCGCCGTCCTTGCGCCGGGCCTCGGGGTCGTACGTGGTCAGCTGTGCGCGCACCGTGACGTCGTCGGCCACGCGCCAGCGGGCCTCGAAGAGGCGGCGGGCCGACGGGCCGGGGTCGGCGGACTCGTCCCGCGGGTGCAGGACCGTGGAGCGGGCCGCCTCGACGGGGTCGAGGTCCAGGAAGTCGTCGAGCACCCCGGCCGCCTTGAGGGCGATCAGGTTGCGCCGGACGTCCTGCTCGGGCTCGGGCCCGAGGTGGCGCCCGCGCCCCAGCCACGCGGTGTCGGGGGCGGTGGTCGAAGAGTTGCTGTTCTTGGCCATGGAGTCGTTCTGTGGGTGATCGGGGCCCGACCAGTATGGCCCGTGGACCTGAGGATCCAAGCGGTACCCCGTCCACGACTTCAACTCGTTCGCCAGGAAGGGGGCGCAGGCGCGCGCCTGCGCCCCTCCCGTCGTCACCGCATGAACCACTCAGAACGTGCTCGGGTGCGCCTACGCGCGGACCGTGAGCACCAGCTTCCCCGTGACGCGGCCCGTCTCGCCCTCTTCGTGGGCCTTGGCCGCATCGGCGAGCGGATACGTGCCCGAGACGTGGCCCCGCAGCTGCCCGGACTCGACGAGGGCCACGATCGCCGCCATGCCCGCCTGGTCGTGCTCCACCAGCATGTCCGTGGCCCGCACGCCGAGCTCGCCGGCGCGCTCGATCACGTCGCCGAAGTTGCCCGGCAGGATCGACACCAGGATGCCGCCCGGTCGCAGCACCTCCAGGGAGCGCAGCCGGTCCTCGCCGCCCAGCGGGTCGAGGACCACGTCGATGTCGCGGGCCTCCTTCACGAAGTCGGCGGTGCGGTAGTCGATGACCTCGTCCGCGCCCAGGCCGCGTACGAATTCGTGCTTGGCGGCGGAAGCCGTGCCGATGACGTACGCGCCGCGCGCCTTGGCGATCTGCACCGCGACATGGCCCACGCCACCGGCCGCCGCATGCACCAAGACCCGCTGCCCCGCCTCCACATGGGCGTTGTCGACGAGGGCCTGCCAGGCGGTCAGCGCGACCAGCGGCAGCGCGCCCGCCTCGACGTGGCTCAGCCCTGCGGGCTTAGGCACGAAAGCCCGGGTGGGTCCGGTCACGTACTCGGCGTGCGAACCGGCCCCGTAGGGGTACGGCAGCATGCCGAACACCTCGTCACCCGGCTTGAACAGCGAGACGCCCATGCCGACCGCCTCGACGACGCCCGACACGTCCCAGCCGAGCGTGAACGGCGGCTCGCCCAGGAAGTAGCCGAACCTGCGGTGCTTCCAGTCGGTCGGGTTCACGCCCGCCGCGTGCACGGCGACGAGGATCTGGCCGACACCGGGCTTCGGGCGCGCGATGTCGATCTCCTTCAGTACGCCGGGGTCGCCGAGGACGTCCTGACTGATGGCCTTCATGGTCGGCTCGGTGGGCTGGGTCGGCCGGGTCTGCTCTGCCTGCTGAGAAGCGGTGTTCTGAGTCATGGATCCAGCCTGCGGCAAGGGCCTGACCTGGACAATGGCAAGATAGCCATTAAGCGATAGGATCGTGCCATGGCTTCGATGGAATTCCTCGCCGCGCGCCCGCACCGCGTGGCCGTCCTCGCGCTGGACGGCGTCTACCCCTTTGAGCTGGGCATCCCGAACCGTGTCTTCCCGCTGGTCCCCGGGGCGTACGAGGTGGTGACCTGCGCGGCGACGGACGACCGCACCCTGGCCACCAACGCCGACTTCAGCATCACCGTCGAGCACGGCCCCGAGGCGCTGGAGACCGCGGACACGGTGGTCGTACCGCCCTTCGACCTGCGGCACATCACCGCCGAGCTGTCGGAGCCGGTCCGCGAGGCGCTCGCCCGGATCCGGCCGGGCACCCGGTTGGTGTCCATCTGCACGGGGGCGTTCACGCTCGCCGCGGCCGGCCTGCTCGACGGGCGGCCCGCGACGACGCACTGGTCGCTCGCGGATCTCTTCCGGCGGATGTTCCCCCAGGTCGACCTGGATCCGGACGTGCTGTTCGTCGACGACGGCGACGTGCTCACTTCGGCGGGCGCCGCGTCCGGCATCGACGTGTGCCTGCACATGGTCCGCTCCGACCACGGCAGCGCGGTCGCCAACCGGGTCGCCCGGCACTGTGTCGTACCGCCCTGGCGGGAGGGCGGCCAGGCCCAGTACATCGAGCAGCCGGTGCCGGACGAGGGAGCCAACGGCACTGCCGCGACCCGCGCCTGGGCCCTCGAACACCTCGACCGGCCGCTCGCCCTGCGGGAGTTGGCCGCGCACGCCCGGATGAGCCCGCGCACCTTCGCGCGCCGTTTCCAGGAGGAGACGGGCACGAGTCCCGGCCGGTGGCTGATCCAGCAGCGGGTGCACCGGGCCCGCCACCTCCTGGAGTCCAGCGATCTCGCCGTCGACCGGATCGCGGCAGAGGTCGGCTTCGCCACCGGAACGTCGCTGCGACAGCACTTGCAGGCGGCCATCGGGGTGTCACCGCAGGCGTACCGCAAGACGTTCCAGGCGGGGGCGGCGGCCGTCGGCGGTGGCTAGACATCTCGGGGGAATCGCAGCGTGTTTTCGACGTGCTGAGCCGCGCCCGGCTTGGGACGACGGCCCTGCAGTCCCGTCCGGGGGCCTGCCATGATCATCTCGACGTGTTCCATGGTGGGAGGCAAGAGATGGCGATATCACTGCCCGGCGGACTGGCCACGCCCGCGCTCATGATCGACCCGGACGTTCTGGACAGAAACATCTCGCGGATGGCGGAGGCTTCGCGATCCCAAGGGTTCGCTCTGCGTCCGCACGCCAAGAGCCACAAGTGCGCGCAGATCGCCGACCGCCAGCTTCGGGCGGGCGCTCGCGGCCTTTCGGTGGCCACGATCAGTGAGGCCGAGGCATTCGCCCGCAGCGGCGTGGACGACCTGTTCATCGCCTACCCCGTGTGGCTCGACGCCGAAAAGGCGCAGCGGCTGCGGCGGCTGGCGGACGCCGTGCGGGGCAGCGCCCGGCCGGTCGAGGTGCTCATCGAGGTCGACAGCGGCAGCCACCGGACCGGAGTGCTGCCGCACGCCGCTGACGAGGTGGGGAAGGCGGCAGTCGACGCGGGACTGAACATTGTCGGCGTTTTCACCTTCCCGGGACACGGTTACGGCCACGACGCGCAGGCACGCGTGCGCGCCGCACGGGACGAGGAGCACGCCCTCGGCGAGGCCGCGCAGGCACTGCGCGACCTCGGGCTCGACGTCCAGGTGGTCAGCGGCGGGTCGACTCCGACGGTGGGCCAGTGGCGGCCGGGCGCGGTCAACGAGCTGCGGCCAGGTGTCTACGTCTTCAACGACGCCACCCAACTGGCCATCGGCACCTGCGGGGTGGAGGACCTGGCGTTGGCCGCCGCGGCCACGGTGAACAGCGTCCCCGCCCCCGACCGGTCGCCCTGGGTGACGGGCCACGGCTACCTGCCCCGCTTCCCGCAGGGAACGATCACCGGGCTGTGGGAGCACCACGCCGTTGTGCGCCTGCCGATGAGCTGCTGGTCGTCCGGGACGGCGAGGTGATCGACCGCTGGCGGGTGTCGGCGCGGGGTGCCCATACCTGAGCACCACCCCTGTCCGGTCGCCGGGCAGGCTCAGTCCGACACGACGTACAGGATTGCCGTGCCGTCTTCCCCGATCGCCGCCTGGATCACGACGGCGCCGGGCTGAGCACTCGGCCGGGCGTCGCCCAGTCCCCCGCACGAGTTGCTGCTGCCGCTGCTCCGAAGAACAGTGATGCAGCCCTGCCCCGGACCGCTCGCACCGCCTTTGGACCGACCACTGTCGGACTTCACCGAGTACGCGACCTTGTTCGGACCGACTTCGGTCACGGAGAGCGTCGTCCGACCGGCCGGGCCCTTGAAACGGACCACCACGGGGTCGGACACCGCAACCTCACAGTTGCCGTCCGCGCAGGCTTCGATGTCACGGCCGTCCGCCGCTGATGGCGAGGGTGTCGCCGAAGCCGTGGGTTCGGCGGACGAGTTCCCCGAAGACTCCGCGGGACGGGATGTCGCCGAGGAGTCACGGCGCGCGGACGGCCGATCGTCCTGGCCGGAACCGCCGCAGCCGATCACGGTCAGTGCAGCCAAGGCCGCCACCGCCATGCCCGCTCCCGGCCGACGCGTACGCACCCGTCGCGCCCTGCGCGCTGCCCGCGTCGATGCAGTCGCGGCCATGGTGCTCCCCCGTGTCCTGCCCCGCGTCGGTTCGGCTTACGTCGCTTCTGCTTGCGTCGGGCCGCTTTCGCCGACCAGCCTTCCCCTCCACCTGTGTTCCCAGTCCCCGCTTTGTCGGGAACTCAGCCGATGGGGAAACCTCCAGTGTCCTGCCGGTCAACGGCCGTTCTGCCAGGCCGCGTTCGCAGGTGGAGTGCACCCGCCGGGCTCTCGTCCGGCAGCACGGGCAGCTGACCGAGGAGGCGTTCGTCGGCGCGCTGATGCTCGCCCGGCAGCGGGGAGAGATCGCCGATCTGGTGCGGCCCTCGGTCAGGGTCCGTGTCGCCCTCGTGGACAGGGACGGGGACGGACAGCTGACGGTCGAGGAGTGGCAGCGGGCCGTCGAGGATTTCTACACCTCCGCGGAAACGGCCGGGCCGGGATCTCTGATCACGGGCATGAAGGGCTGACCTCAGGGAGCCCTGCGTGCTTCCGTGCGCGCCTGCATGCGCCGCTGCGGTGCTCCGGATCCTGCCGAGGATGGTGGCAAGTCTCGAGACCAGGAGGCGCCATGGCAGACACATCGGGGGCATTCGCTCCGGAGATCAGGCACGGTCTGTACGAACTGGCGGGCGGGCGCGAGGGTTTCTACCGGCTGGTCGCGGCGATGCACGAGCGCATCATCCGTGACGACATCCTCGGGCCTCTCTTCGCTGACGCCGATCATCTGGTGCCGGTGACCGAGTTCTTCGTCGGCGCCTTCGGAGGCGAGGGCGATCCCGCGGGTCTGGGGGCGCTGTGCGCCGCGCACCACGGACGGGAACTGACCGAAGTCCAGCGCCGACGGTACGTACAGCAGATGATGGCCAGCGCCGATGACAGCGGGTTTCCCGACGCCCCCGAGGTACGGGCCGTCTTCGCCGCATGGCTGGAGTGGGGCACCCGGACCGCGCTCCTGGCCGCCCGGGGCGAGCCGGCGCCGCAGCCACCCGGCTGGCTCCTTGCGGCGCTCGACAAACCGTCGCGCCCCTGACCGAGCGCTCGGCATGGCGCATGCAAGTTCTCAAGCAGTCACTCAGTCGCGGGTGAAGACCGCGCTGACGGTGTAAGGGCGGTTCATCGTCACGGTCACGTGGTCGTCTGTGATGTCGTGGCGCACGCCGTTGGCAATCCACGCGGCCACGCGGTAGCCCTCTGCGGGCTTGGCGGTGATGGCGACGGTGGTGCCCGGAGCGTAGGGGCCGTACACGGCGGGGCGGATCGTGCCGTGCGCACTCGGCTCAAGGGTGAGGGCGTGGCGGGGACGGCGCATCGTCAGGGTGCGGTAGTCGGCGACGACGGGGGTGGTCAGGCGGGCCAGGGCCGCATTGTTGTTGGAGGCATCGCCCAAGGGCTGGCCGTCGACGGTGTTCTCGGTGTTGGAGTACTGGTTGACCGGCCTGCACGGCCCGCCGCACGAAACCGCATAGGCCATCAGCGTGTGGTAGTCACGGCGCGGGGTGATCCAGCCGGTGCCGTAGGGGCGGTTGAGCATCTGCTCGTATCTGCCGGGGGCCTGTTGGTCGAGGGTGGCGCGGTCGTGGAACAGGCCCAGGTTGTGGCCGATTTCGTGACCGAGGTTGTACCAATCGACCAACGACTGGACGTCGACGACGGAATAGGCCAGCTCACTGTGCAATACGCCGCCTGTGGGCAGGCTGCCCTGCCCGGAGGAGCCGACGAGGACGTTGTTGACGACAGTGACCAGATCGACGCCCAGCTGCTCGCGAAAGCCATGTGCCTTCGCGCCCAGCTGCGGGTCCTCGGAGTCGGAGAGCTTGTCGAGCATGACGGCGGCCGTCTGCTCACCCTGGTAGCCGGTGTTGTAGCTTGCGACGATGTCGATGCTGGCCGCGACGTTGCTGTCGGCCAAGGCTTGGTTCATGTACGACTCCGCGAGCCGCAGACGTGCCAGCATCGCCTGCTGACCACCGACGCGCCGCACGGCGGGCGGGGTGTATCCGGCCAGAACGTCGATCACCGCCGGATTGGCCGGGGACACCGGGGCACGCCCACGAAGCGAGTCGTGCAACTTGCGGACAGTGGAGGCGTCCAGATGGGCGTTGTCGGGTTCCGGACGGCGCCGGGTGTTCGGATCCTCCTCGGTGATCCGCAACCGCGGCGGCTGCCCCGGCAGGGTCGTGATGTGGTAGGCCCGCGTCTGCAGATCGATCAGGGCATCGACGGTCGGCGGCCGTCCCGTGGTGGGAGGGCATACGTGACTCGCGGAGATCACCGCGCCCGCCTCTGGTTCGTCCTTCACATGTCCGGTCCAGGTCACCGTGTTCTCTTCCCGCTCACGGCCGTCCTGCACGATGGTGATCTTCACCCCGGGGAAGAACTCAAGCGTGTGCTCCTTCGCCTTGCCGAATCCGTCGGCTGCGCACAGCCACGCATAGTCACCGACGTTCACATCGACGATCCGCTCGCGCAACACTCCCCGCTCTCCCGTCGACGGGGCCGGGTTGAAAGGACCGGCATCGGCAGCGGCTACCGAAGCGGCCAAGGACAGCGCCGCACCACAGATCGCGGCGAGCCGCAGGCCGCCGTGGCACCACACGGTTCTGGTGAGAGTCATGCCGCTACCCGTTCCACCACACACCTCCGCGCCACGCCACCGCATGCCTCGCATCACCCATGTGCCACTGCGCTGTAGACGAGGTGGATCATGAGTTCGGTGCGGTGTGGGTGGGCTTCGTGGTCGGCGGGCGAGTCTGCGGTGGTGCATGAGCCATCAGCGGGACACGCCGAGGCCCGGTACCGGCGTGCCCGCGTCGCTCCTGTCCCCTACCGACGAGGTGCTGCTCCGGCTACGGTGCCGCAGGTGGCCAATTCGTACGCTGGGCTCGCAGACCACTACGACCTCATCATGACCTCGGGGTACTACGACTACGACGCTTACGCAGAGGATCTACTGAGCCGCATCGGCGAGCACACGGACCTCCTGGAACTCGGCGTCGGCACGGGGCTGGTGTGCGAACGGTTGCTGGAGCGCGAGCCGCCCGGACTGCAGATCACGGGCATCGACCACACCGAGAGCATGCTGGCCCGGGCGCGGATCAGGCTCGGCGGCCGAGTGCGGCTCATCGAGCAGGACATCGTGGACGCAGCGCCGCCGCACGGTTTCGACGTCGCCTACTCCGTCGGCGGCATTTGGTATTGCGTTCACGATCAGGGCCGCACCTGGCTGGGCAGCCACCTCGTCGACGAGGCCGAGAACGTCAAGGGCCTGGAGAACCTCGCCGCCGCCCTCCGCCCCGGAGGCGTCCTACTCCTGGCCGTCCAGGAAGCTCACCGGTCTTACCGGCGACCACTGCCCGACGGGCTGGTGTACGCCCAGGATGTCCATCCCGACGGAGACGGCCGCTTCACCAAGGACTACCTCGTCATGCGGGAGAACACCGTGGTGGCGCGCCAACGCCTTGGCTATCGCCTCTACCCCGAGAAACAGGCCGACCAGCTCCTGGAAGCGTGCGGGTTCAGGCTCAAACCCGACGGCGCCAGCGGGCTGTTCCGCCCGTACCTGCGTGTGTAGCGAGAAAAACTGCTCACGTGCACTCCGTTGCTGAGGGAACGCTGTCCGGCGATGCGGCCGCTGCCATCGTCCTGGCCTGCGCATTCGCCGCAGTTACCAGTGCACGCCAGGGGCTACCGACAGCAGCGCGGTGCATCAGGTAGGCGTGTTCCAGGTCCTACTTAGAGGGGGTCTCACGTGGCAAGTTTCGCGGGCTTCTTGTAGCAGGTCAGGGCGGCGGCCAGGCCGAGGAGCCGAGGAAGGCGAGGAAGCGCGAGCCCTTTCGTTCGTATCGGACGGTGAGGCGGCGGTAGCCGAAGAGTCAAGCGATCGACCGTTCGATCTTCCAGCGGTGCCGACCGAGGTGTTCGCCGGACTCGATGCCGGGCCGCGCGATGCGCGCGACGATCCCGCGCTCGCGCAGCCAGGCCAGGTGTTCGGCAGAGAAGTACGCCTTGTCCGCGCGGAGTTTGACGGGTCGGCGCCGCCGTGGTCCCCGGCGGGGCCGGACGGCGGGTATGCCGCGGCTGAGCGGCTTAGCGGCTTGAGGGCGAGGCTGTCGTGCATGTTCGCGCCGGACACGGCGACGGCGAGCGGGATGCCCTGGCATCGGAGAGCACGTGCAGCCTGCTGCCCTGCGTTGCCGCGATCGACCGGGTTCGGCCCGGTCAGCGATACCCCCCTTTGGCGCGAACGGAGGCCGCGTCGACGATCGCCGAGGTCCAGTCCACCTCGCCCCGGGCCCCGAGTTCGTCAAGCACCGCCCGGTGCAGCCGACGTCACAGGCCGGCCTCGGTCCATACCGTGAAGCGGCGCTGCGCGGTGGCGGGCGACGTGCCGGACGTCGGCGGCAGATGCCGCCAGGCACAGCCGCTGGTCAGCGCGTACACCACTGCCGTGAACACGGCCCGCTCATCACACGGAGCGGTCCCACCACCTTGCGGACGACCGTCATCGTGCCGCACGGACATCACGTCACGTGAGACAACCTCTAAGCCTTGATGGGTGCGGCCGACCTGGCGGCTTGCTCGATCTTCGCGCAGTGGGCTGCACGGGCTTCCTCGTCGATCTGCTGCTCGTATTCGGGGCGCACCCCGGTCCGGCCGTCGAGGCCCTCGCGCAGGATATCGGCGTGCCCGGCATGCCGGTTGGACTCGCCGAGGACATGGACCATGATGGCGAACAGGTTCGTGTTGGGATAAGGCTCCTGCCACCACGGCACGTGGCCGGGGGCGTCGAGGGGAAGCTCGTTGATCGTCGCGTCCGAGTGTTCCCACGTGCGCCGGTAGAACGCGATGATCTGATCGCGGGTCTCGTCCTCGGTCGCCCACTGATCGCTGCCGTTGTAGTCCTGCCACCGGCAAAGCGGTTCCGGGGACGGGCGGTCGAAGACCTCGCCGAAGTACCTGGCCTCGACGGTGGCCACGTGTTTGACCAGGCCGAGGAGGTTGGTCCCGGTCGCTGTCAAAGGTCGGCGGGCGTCGTATTCGGACAAGCCGTCGAGTTTCCAGAGCAGCGCCTTGCGGTCCCGCCGCAGTCTCCCGTGCAGGTTGTCCTTCGCGAATTCATCGATCATGCGGCATGAGCCTGCCATGGGCTGCTCGTGGTCTCAAGATCCGTACGTGGCTCTACGAAAGGACGACAGCCCCAGGATTCGACGAGGCCGAGCAGGTGGTGACAGACGCCCGCCAAGCCTTCATTGGACGGCGGCCTCTACGCATACAGCCTGCCCGTGACCTCGGACTTCACCGAGCTCCTCCTCGTCCCCCGCAACGACGACACCGTGACTGCGATCGACGGCTACCTGTGCCTCTTTCACGACGCCCGCGCCTTACTGGCGGACCTCCCGCCGAGGGTCGTCGGCGGCTACGCAGTGCACGACTTGGGACCCGACCCCAACGAACAGGCGCTGTCGTTGGTGACCGCTTTGCTGGACCGGTCCGGCCTCGCCACCACGTTCGGCATCATGATCGATGCGAGTGCGGACGACTGGTTCGGCGCAGGCAAGTACCGTCTCCCGGTCAGCGAACGCCGCTTCGGCCGGGCCAGACTCATCGACTACTGGCTCGGCCTGCTCGCCCAGTTCGACGTGGTCATGCTGGAGGATCCTCTCGCCGAGACTGACATCGACAGTTGGAGCGTCCTCCACGACACACGTCCGCCGCGGTGCCGCCTGCTGGGTGACAACTTCACGTCCACCTGGCCCGCACAATTGGCGGCCAAGTCGTGCCATCTGGACGGAGTCCTGCTCAAACCGAACCAGAATGGCAGCATGAGCGGAACGTACCGATTCGCTTCCCTGACCCGTGAACTGGGCCTTTCGCTGATCGCCTCCGCCCGCTCGGTGGAGACGGACACTCCTCTGGCTAGCCACGCTGTCGATCACCACCGTGCGGCACTCACATACAGCCCACAACATCGCCGGCATCATCACCGGCCGCCTCGATGAGCCGCTGTCCGACGAAGGGCGGGACGCCGCAAGCCGGTTCGCGAGGGCACGAGGCGTACTGCAAGCCGACATCGTGCTGTCCTCGACGCGTCCTGCCTTGAGCGGGATTACGGATCCCTGCAGGGGCTGGACCAAGAGCAAGTGGCCGCCGGCAAGGCCCAAATAGAACCGCTCCACCACGTGATCCATCAAGGGCTGAAGGCGGGCCATGTCTGGTCAGCATCCGTTCACCAGTCACCGCCGCGGCGACAGCGACGGCAACGGGAGAACGGGAAAGGAGCGGGCACCCCGGGAATTCCCGCGCCGACGTGGAGCTCGCGGAAACTCGCGGGAACAGGAGGGAAGTCCAGCGGTGCTCGGAGCGCCCGACAGGGCGTTTGGCCTCGCCGGCGTGGGCTTGGCGAAGTCCCCGGCTCTGGGGGAAAACCCCCAGTACAGACGGAGGAAAGCCACGTTCCGGCGGGTCCTGTCGCAGACCTAACGTGAAGTTGTCCGACCCCACCGGGTCTGCGTGTCTGCGTGTCTGCGGCAGGAGATGAGATGATCGAGGCTCAAGGTCTCACCAAACGGTACGGCCCCACCCTCGCCGTCGACGCGTTGAGTTTCGACGTGCGGCCCGGCGCCGTCACCGGGTTCCTCGGCCCCAATGGGTCGGGCAAGTCGACGACAATGCGCATGATCATGGGCCTGGACCGGCCCGACGCCGGGCAGGCGCGGATCGGTGGGCGTGCGTACGACGAGTTGCGCTGGCCGATGCGTGAGGTCGGGGCGCTGCTTGAGGCTCGGACGTTCCATCCCGGGCGCAGTGCGGCGTCTCACCTGTCGGCGCTCGCGGCCGCGGGTGGCATCGCACGGTCTCGGGTCGGCGAGGTGCTCGACCAGGTCGGACTCACCGCCGTCGCGGGCCGCCGGGCGGGGACGTTCTCGCTGGGGATGGCGCAGCGGCTAGGTATCGCGGGGGCCTTGCTCGGGGATCCGGATGTACTCCTCTTCGACGAGCCCGTCAACGGCCTCGATCCAGAAGGGGTGCGCTGGATCAGGGAGTTGATGAAGTCGCTGGCCGGCGAGGGGCGCACGGTGCTGCTCTCAAGTCACCTCATCAGCGAAATGGCGCTCACCGCCGATCACTTGGTGGTGATAGGCCAGGGCCGGCTGCTCGCCGACACCTCTGTGCGCGAGCTGACCGTGCAGGGCCGCTCCCTGGAGGAGGCCTTCTTCGCCCTAACCGGGGACAGCGCCGACTATCGAGGAGTTTCGTCATGAGCAACCCTGTATCGCCAGCGCATGTCCTGAAGCGTGGCACTCGTTCGCCCCATGCGGGATATGGGTTCCGCAATGCCGCCCGCATGGAGTGGATCAAGCTCCGCAGTCTCCGTTCGACGTTCTGGGCGCTGCTTCTCGTGGTCGTCTCCATGGTGGCCATCGGCGTCGTGACGATGGCCGACACGAAGGCGCCGAGTACCGACAAGGCGGCCACCTTCGACCCTACGAACAACGTGCTGGCCGGTGTGGCGGTCGGGCAGCTCTTGATCGGTGTGCTGGGCGTTCTTGTCGTCACCGGTGAGTATTCGTCGGGGACGATCCGTTCCACCCTGGCGGCCATACCGAACCGGCGTCTGGTCCTCGCCGCGAAGGCGGCGGTCTACGGCGGGATCTCCCTCGCGGTGGGTGAAGCCGTCACGTTCGTGACCTTGTTCGCAGGGCGGGCCGCGCTGGGTGAGGGGCTGCCCGAGCCCGCGCTCAGCGATCCGGGGGTGCTGCGGGCGGTGCTGCTTTCGGGGGCGTATCTGGGGCTCATCGCGCTGATGGGCATCGGGATCGGCGCCATCACGCGGCACACGGCGAGCGCGATAGCCGTGCTCGTGTCGGTCACGTTCGTGCTGCCGGCGATCATCGGCGGGGCCTCGGGGACCACGGTGGCGAAGTTCTTCCCGACCATCATCGCCGGGAACTCCTTGGCCGTTTCCAAGCCGGTAGCCGACGTACTCTCCCCCTGGGTGGGCTTCGCGGTGCTCTGCCTCTACACACTCCTCGTGCTCGGCGCGGGCCTGCGCTTGCTGGCACGCCGTGATGCCTGACGGGACACTGGACACCATGCACGTCACACCCCCCATGATCACGCCGGAGCGCCCCGCGCCAGCAAGTGGCGCGAGTAAGGCTCGCGCCCTCGTGCGCGCCGCCCTGCGCGCCCCCTTCACCCGGCGGGCGTGGGCCGAGGCGGCGTACTGCCTGATCGGGTTCCCGCTCGGCCTCGTGGGTGGCGCGGTCCTCCTGGTGCTGCTCGCCCTGGGGGCGGGGTTCACGGTGTCGGTGGTGTTCTTCGTGCTGGGCGCGCTGCTGGTGATCGCGGGGCTTCAGCTGGGCCGCGGGCTGGGGCAGGTTCACCGTCGGCTGGCCGCGGGGTTGCTGGGCGAGGAGACCGAGTCGCCGCCGCCGCTGCGGCCGGAGGGCAGGTTCGTCAGCCGCATCGATGCCCGGCTGTGGGACGGGAACGGATGGCGGGCCGCGGCCTATGTGCTGGCGAAGCTGCCGGTCAGCTGCTTGGGGGCGTACGCCGTCCTGTGGTGGGTGACGGGACTGGTGAGCCTGACCGCGCCGCTGCGGTGGGCGGTGTTCGGGCAGAGGCCCGAGGCGGGTGATCCGGAGGGCATGCCGGTGCTGTCCCCCATTCCCGCCGGCGGGCTGCATGTGGACACCTTCGCGGGCACTTTCTTCGCGGCCGCGGTAGGGGTGGCCGTCCTGCTGTGCGCGCCCTGGGTGACCCGGCTTGTGGCGGAGACCGATCGCTGGCTGATCCGTTCGCTCCTCGGGCCCGGTCAACTCGCCGATCGGGTACGTGACTTGGAGGAGACCCGGGCGCTGGCCGTGGACGACTCGGTGGCGTTGCTGCGGCGCGTCGAGCGCGATCTGCACGACGGAGCGCAGGTGCGGCTCGTCGCGGTGGCGATGAGTCTGGACATGGTCAGACAGCGGCTGAGTGCGTATGACGGTGCCGATGAGGGCGCGCCGCTGGATGTCGGCCGTATTCGTCAACTCGTCGACGGCGCGCATCAGAACGCCACCGACGCGCTCACCGAACTGCGCGATCTGGCCCGCGGGATCCATCCGCCCGTGCTCGACGACGGGCTGCCCGATGCGCTCGCGACCCTGACCGCGCGCAGTGCCATTCCCGTCGACCTGGTGACGGAGGTGCCCGAGCGGCCGACCCCGGCGATCGAGACCATCGCGTACTTCTGTGCCGCCGAGCTGCTCACCAATGTCATCAAGCACAGCGGTGCGGGGCGGGCCGCGATCACGGTGGCGCAGTTGGACGGCCGGCTCTACCTCCAGGTCAGGGACGACGGGAAGGGTGGCGCCGAGATCGGGGCCGGGAGCGGACTGGCAGGGCTCGTCCAGCGGGTGCGTACGGTCGACGGCGGGATAGAAGTCAAGAGCCCCGCGGGCGGGCCGACGGCGGTCACAGTCGATCTTCCCCTGCGTGCGTGAGAGCATGCGGGCATGCGCGTCGTGATCGCTGAGGATGCCGCGGTACTGCGGGAGTTGCTGGGCCAGATGCTCGCCGAGCGTGGGCATGAGATCTGCGCGGCCGTGGGGGACGGCGACGCCTTGCGCGCCGCGGTCGCCGAGCACCGCCCGGACGTCACCGTGACCGACATCCGGATGCCGCCGACCCACACGGACGAGGGGTTGCGCGCGGCCATCGACATCCGCCGGGATCACCCCGGAACGGGCGTGCTGCTCTTCTCGCAGTACGTCGAGACGAAGTACGCTACGCGGCTGCTCGCGGAGGGGTCGGCGGGGGTCGGCTATCTGCTCAAGGACCGGGTCGCCAATGTCGCGGAGTTCGCCGATGCCCTGGAGCGGGTGGGCGCGGGCGGCACGGCCCTGGATCCCGAGGTCGTCACGCAGTTGGCCGGTGCGGGACACCGTGCGGCCGAGCTCGCGCCGCTGACCGAGCGCGAGCGCGAGGTGCTCTCACTGATGGCCGAGGGGCGGTCCAACGCGGCGATCGCGCAGAGCCTCGTCGTCTCCGCGGGCACGGTCGAGAAGCATGTGGCCTCCGTCTTCGACAAGCTCGGCCTGCCCGCGTCACATGACCACAACCGCCGCGTGCTGGCCGTCATCCGCTACTTGCGCGGCTGACACCAGGGGCATGCGGAGCGCCACCCACCCGATGGACATAGGCATATGCCATATGCAACAACGCCTCGGGTGTTGCCAAATCCCTTACGAGCCACCCCGCGCTGTGCGAAAGTCAGTAGCGGTCCATCCCGCCCGTCTGGTCGCACCGCATCGTCAACGGAGCACCTCATGCCGTCCCATGTCTTCGCGGACCGCCCAGCCGCCCAGCCGCCCGAGCGCGGTTCGGTCGAAGCGCTGATCACGCAGACGCGTCGGCTCCGCGGCGAGGTCGACGCCGTGCGTCGCGATGCCATGACCGAACACGGCGACCCCCAGGGGCGCTGGCAGCGCGCCCTGTGCGACCTCGCGGTCCATCACCTCGACGACCTGGACGACCACCTGGCGCAGTTGAGGGACGGGCCCGTCCAGCCGACGACGGAGCCGTCGGCGCCTGCCATCCCCCCGCCGCTCGAGCCACAGCACAGTTCGCTGCTCAGCCGGGTGGGCAGCGCGGAGTGGAACCTCCTGAACGACGAGGCGAGTTGGTCCGGCGAGCTCTATCAGATCCTGGGCCGGGACCCGGACGCTCCCCCGCTCTCCCTGGACGAACTGCCCTCCCTGGTGCACGTCGACGACCAGCCGATGCTGACGACCATGGTCACGGACTGCCTGATCGACGGTAAGCCGATCGACGGCGAGTTCCGGATCACGCGCCCCGACGGCGGCGTACGACAGGTGCACATGATGGGCGAGCCCGTGCTCGCCGCTGACGGCAGCACCGCCTCCATGTGGGCGGTCCTGCGGGACGTCAGCGAGCTGCGCCGCAGCCAGCGAGTGGTGCGCGAGACCCGTGACTCGCTGCAGCGCCAGCGGCAGATCGCGCAGACAGAGCACCGGCTCGCGGTCGAACTGCAGGAGGCTGTGCTGCCGCCGTGGCGTGGCTCCCTGCGGTTCCCGCACGGCGGACCCGCGGCACTCGACCTCGCCGCGCACTACCTCCCCTCGTCGACGAGCGCCCTGATCGGCGGCGACTGGTACGACGCCATGGAACTGCCGGACGGTCAGTACTTGTTGAGCGTCGGCGACCTGACCGGGCACGGCGTCAGTGTCACCTCCGGCATGGCGATGCTGCTCGGTGCCGTGCGCGGCATGGCGGTCGCCGGGGTGTGCCCCGGTCAACTGATGGGCTGGCTCAACCAGTTACTGGACACCACCGTCCAACCGGCCCTGGGCAGCGCGGTCTGCTGCCAGTACTCCCCCGCGACGGGCACGCTGTCCTGGGCGCAGGCCGGACACCCCGCCCCGCTGCTGTTCCGCGACGGGACGGGGCGCGCGCTGACACCACCGGACGGCGTGATCCTCGGGGCGACCTCCGGCGCCACCTACGAGCAGGCCGAAGAGCAACTCCAGCCAGGCGACGTGCTGTTGCTGCACACCGACGGCCTTGTTCCCCGGCGCGCCAGGGACGCGGCGACCAACCGGCTGCTGGCCCTCGCACCCCGCTTCTCCGACACGCGCGGCGCACAGGACTGCGTACGAACGGTCGTCGAAGAGTTCGGCGTGGCCCCGCGCGAGGACGACGCCTGCCTGCTGATCGCACAGGTCAACTAGAACCACGGGTCAACTAGCACCCGGGCACCGGCACCGACCCCTCACACCTGGACCCGCTTGCCACCCCCGCCCTTGCCCGCCGCCTTGGGCAGCGCCAGCTTGATCTCCTCGCGCAGGTCCTGGATCTTCGGATAGCCCGAGTACTGAGCGGTCAGCCGGTACATCTCCCGCAGCCGGTCCCAGGTGCGGTGCGAGGAGTTGGACCCCATCGACACCAGCGCCAACCGCGCGTACCGGTCGGCCTGTTCGGGATCGTCGGCGATGAAGCACGCCGAGGCCAGCGAGATGAAGTCGAAGATCTGCGACCGGTCGCGGCCCTTGGACCGCAGGTCGATCGCCTCCTTCGCATGCCGCTGGGCGGCGGCCGCCGCGGACGCGTCGTGATCGGCGAGGGTGCGGTAGGCCAGCGCCTGCATGCCGTGCATGTCCGCCTCGTCGAACATCTGCATCCAACTGGGCGGGGGCACATCCCCCTTGTCGGACACGAAGAGGTCCTCCGCGATGCCGAGCGTGCGGCGCATCGCCTGGCCCTTGCCCATCGACGCCTGTGCCCAGGCCTCGATGGTGTAGAGCATGGCCTGCGTGCGCGGCAGGACCTGCTCGCCCGAGCCCGACTTGGCGAGCTTCATCAGGTCGAGGGCGTCGTCCGGCCGGCCCAGATGCACCATCTGGCGCGCCGCCCGGGACAGGGCCTCACCGGCGCGCGGCCTGTCACCGCCCTCGCGGGCCGCGTGCGCGGCGATCACGAAGTACTTCTGCGCCGTGGGCTCCAGGCCGACGTCGTGCGACATCCAGCCCGCGAGGACGGCGAGGTTGGCAGCTACGCCCCACAGGCGCCGCTGGAGATGTTCAGGATGTCGGTAGGCGAGCATGCCGCCCACTTCGTTGAGCTGTCCCACCACAGCCTTGCGTTGCAGCCCGCCGCCGCGGGCCGCGTCCCAGGCCCGGAACACCTCGACGGAGCGCTCCAGTTCCTCGATCTCCTGCGACCCGATGGGGGCGGCCTCATAGCGGTCGAACCCAGCGGGGTCGGCGTGCAGGGGATGGTCGGTGCGTGGAGCGTCGGCAACGAGGGCCGGATCGGTGTGCAGCCAGTCGTGCATGGCGCTGCTGAGTGCGGAGCCTGCGGCAAGCGCAGCGCCCGCGCCCACCAAGCCGCGTCGGTTGAGCATGAGGTCCATTCCCGTGAATTCGGTGAGGACCGCGGCTGTCCGTTCGGGCGCCCACGGCACGCCGTCGGGGTGCTCCACACTCCCGTCGCCACGCCGTTTCCCCACGCGCCCGTGCCGGACCAGACCGAGATCCTCAATGGTCACGACACGGCCGAGACGCTCGGTGAACAGAGCCGCCAACACCCTGGGCACGGGATCGCGCGGGATTTCCCCCATGTCGATCCAACGCCGCACCCGCGAGGTGTCGGTGGCCAGCTGCGGATGACCCATGGCCGCCGCCTGCCGGTTCACCAGTCTCGCGAGTTCCCCCTTCGACCAGCCTGCCAGGCCGAATAGGTCCGACAGTCGGGTGTTGGGTTGTCCGTTCACGTCAAGCCCCCAGGTTCTCGGCTGAGTTGACAGTAACCCTCTGTCAGTTGCTGGGCGACTATTCGCCAGGGTTCGCCAGGGTGCGCCACATGGTGTGCCAGGGGACGCCGGGTGTCAGGTAGGAGTGCGCCACCCCGACCCGGACCACCTAGGGGCATTCCCCAGGGTGTACCGAGGGGGCCGGGCGGGAGGCGCCGCAACTCACAGGCACACGAAGGGATCTGTATCGCCCATGTACGCAGCATCGTCCTCCGTGTCCGCCCCGCCCCGGCCGCTGCACACCCGACAGCCCGGCAGCGGCCCATACTTGGAGCCCGCGCGCCCCGCGGCCGGGTCGCTCGGCGCCGGCCGGACGCGGCGCGTCCCGGGGCCCGGCACCCAACCGCTCAGCGGGAGACTCGACTTGTCCGGCCCCCAGGGGGCGCAACTGCGCACCGCGATCGCCTCGGTGCACCGCATCTGTCCGGAGTTCAACCCGGTGCAGGTGCTCCGCCGCAGCGGACGCACCGTGCTCCTGGTGGGAACGACAGGGCGCAGCACGGCGATCGCCAAGTGTTTACTCGACCACTCGCCGGTGTGGGCCGAGCGGATCCGGCACGAGATAGCGGCATACCGCTCGTTCGTCCGGCACCGTCCGCCCGTCCGGGCCCCGCGGCTCATCGCCGCGGACCCGGAGGACTGCACGCTGGTGATCGAGCGGATGCAGGGCCGCGTCGCCGCGCTGTCCCGGCACCCCGTGGAGCCGCCGCCGCGCGCGGACGTACGGCTCGCGCTCGGTGCGATCGACCGCCTCAACCGATGGCGGCCGCCGCAGGAGATGTTCGGCAGGCCCTTGGACTACGGCAAGCGGATCTCCCGCTTCCATGAGTTGGGTCTGCTCACCGACCGGGACATGGGTGACCTGCAGAAGCTGCTGCACGGCATCGCGCACTCGGCGGGGCAGCAGGACACCTGGCAGTTCTGTCACGGTGACGCGTTGCTCTCGAACATCCTGCTTTCGCCGGCGGGTCCGGTGTTCGTGGACTGGGAGCATGCGGGCTGGTATCTGCCCGGCTATGACCTGGCGACGCTCTGGGCGGTGCTCGGTGACGCTCCGGTGGCGCGTCGCGAGATCAGTCAGCTGGCGCAGCACGCGGGTCCCGCGGCGCGGGACGCGTTCCTGGTCAACCTGATGCTGATCCTGACCCGAGAGATCCGTACGTACGAAATGGCCGTGCAGCGCTCGATGCACGACGCGGCCCCGGCGGCATCGGGCCCGGCCCATCCCGGTGCTGCGCCGTCCGGCGAGGAACAGCGACTGCTGCTGAGGCGGTTGCACGACGACTGCCAGCTGGCCCGGCGGGCCGTGCGTGCGGCGGTCGGTACTCGCTGACGGGGATGACGGTCCGCAGTGCGCCTTGGACAGCGGCGCACTGCGGACCTTCGTATGCCTCTGGCGACTACCGAGCGACTATGACGTGGTGAACTGCACCGTGTCCACGTCGAAGGAATTGTCCTGCGTCGACTTGAAGACCGCATACAGCTTGTGGGTGCCGGTCAGCGCCTCGACAGGGACGTCCGGAGTGGCCCGATGAGGACAGCTTGTAGCTGACCTTGCTGACGCCTTCGACGCTCATCGGGCTGTACGCGATCCAGTCGCCGTTGCTGATGTCGCCGATGCGCTTGCCGTTCTCGGCACCCTCCTGGGAGACGATGCGGGTTCCTGACTGGTCGTCGTGGTACTCGGCCTGCTTGTGCTTGGGGTGCATGACGGAGCGGCCGTAGCCGGTCAGCGCGCTGACGCCGTCGCCGCCCTTGTCGGTGTACTTGGCATTGAGTACGTAGGTGAGGTCGGCGCCCTCGGGGTGGCCGCCCAGGTCACCCGTGTCCACGGTGCCTTCGCAGCCGGGGATGTCGGTGGTGGGGTGCTCGTGGTCGTCGTGGCCGAGGGCCGGGTTGACGGTGACATTGGTGCAGTCGATCGTGCCGTCCTCGGGGTCGGTGACGGTGAGCTCGTAGGGGATCTTGTCGCCGAACTGGATGAGCTTGCCGTCGACCGGGGTCTCGATCGTCACCTTGGGTGCGGTGTTGCCCGCCGTCACGGGGACGTTGGCGTAACCGGACTTGCCGGTGGAGTCGGTGACCTTCAGCTGGGCGTTGAAGTCTCCTTTGGCGTCGTAGGTGTGGGAGGGGTTGGCCTCGGTGGAGTCATAGGTTCCGTCGCCGTTGAAGACCCAGGCGAAGGTGAGCGGGTCGCCGTCCGGGTCCTTGCTGCCCTCGCTGGAGAAGTCGACCTTTGGCGCAGTCGAACTTGGCGCCGACCTTCTGGGTGTCGGGGTCATAGGGCGCGTACGCCTGGTTGTTGCCGTGGCAGAACGGCCAGCCGTAGTTGCCCGCCTTCTTGATGACGTTGTACTCGACCAAGCCCTCCGGGCCGCGGTCGGTCGTCGGGGCGCCGCGGTCGGGGCCGTAGTCGGAGGCGTGCACATGGCCCGTCTTGGGGTCGACGGTGAAGCGGAAGGGGTTGCGGAAGCCCATCGCGTAGATCTCCGGGCGGGTCTTGTCCGTGCCCTTCTCGAAGAGGTTGCCCTGGGGGATGGTGTAGCCGCCGGAGCCGCCCGCCAGGACGGTGCCGCCGAGCACGACGGCGGCGATCGACTCCAGGTCGTAGCGGGCCTCGGTGCCCGCCCAGGGGGCGCCGGCGCCGAGTCGTGAGGCGAGGAAGAGGGCGGCGGCGCCCACGCAGAGCGAGCACAGGACGTGGGCGGCGATGATCGTGCGCCGGGTGCGGACGCCGGACAGGCGCGCCGCGTGTTCGTCGCCGCCCGTCGCGTACAGATGATGGCCAAAACGGGTGCGGCGGGTGATCAGCCACATCGCGGCGGCGACGGCGGCGAGCAGGAAGAGCGAAACGGGGATCGGGCCCATCCGGTCGTAGCCCAGATGCTGGAAGGAAGCGGGGACCTTGCCCGCCGGGCCCGTGTAGTTGTCCTCGATCCAGCCGCGCAGGATGAACGCGGTGCCGAGCGTCGCGATGAACGCGTTGACCTTCAGGCCAGTGACGATGAGGCCGTTGGCGAGTCCAACGGCCGCCGACAGGGCGAGGACGGCGAGGACCGCCGTGACGACGCTGCCGTCCTCCATGGTGGTGGCGGCCACGAGCGTGCCCAGGCTGATCAGATACGCCACCGACAGGTCGAGCGACCCGGTGAGGATGACGGCGGCCTGGCCGACGGCGCCCAGGCCGAGGGCGACGCAGTTCTGCAGGATGCCGACGACGTTCGACAGACCCGCGCCGACATCGCCCGCCTCACGGGGGCTCGCGCGCTCGACGGTCTCGCAGCGGGTGGACGCGCTCATCGCGCACGACTTCGTCATCGAGGAGGCCGACGGCGGGTCGACGGGCGGCAGACCGCCCCGGCGGCTGCGCCTGCGCACGCACGAACACGCCGTCGCAGGCGTCGACTTGGGGGCATCGCACTGCCGGGTCGCCCTGCTCGACATCGGCGGCGAGATGCTCGCCCTGCGCGAGGATCCGCTCTCCATCGCGGACGGCCGGCTGCACCGGGGCGCGCAGGGCAGCGCGGGCGACATCGGGCACATCCGGGTCGGTGACACCGAGGAGCCCTGCCGGTGCGGCAACTCCGGCTGCCTGGAGGCCGTCGCGGGTGGCGCGGCGATCGCCCGCAGGCTGTCCGCGCTCGGCCTGGAGGCCGCGTCGGGCAGCGATGTCGTACGCCTGGTGAAGTCCGGCAACCGCGACGCCGTCCGCATGGTGCGCGAGGCGGGACGCGCGGTGGGCGAGGTCCTGGCGGGTCTGGTGAACTTCTTCAATCCCGACACGGTGGTGGTGGGCGGCGCGCTCGCGGCCGTCCACGACCAACTCCTGGCGGGCGTACGGGAGGCGGTGTACCGGCGCTCGCACCCGCTGGCCACCCATGTGCTGCGCATCGAGCCGAGCCGCACGGGCCAGAACGCCGCGGCGGTGGGCGCGGGCATTCTCGCGGTCGAACACGCCCTGTCGCCGCGCCAGGTGGACCGCGTCCTGGCGGGCGCCGCACGCTGACCGGACCGCGGGGCGTGTCCAGGCGGGCGGCAGTTTCCGCGTAGACCGGACAAGCACCATGCAACACCGGCCAACCCGCCAACTGCCCTATATCGCCGGGGGACTTGCGACCGTAACTTCGGGCTATGCCCCCCAACGACGCACAGCAGATCGACCGGGCCAACGCAGCCACCGACCGCGTGCCGGTCGTGTTCGTGCACGGCCTGTGGATGCTGCCCAGCAGCTGGGACCTGTGGACCGCGCACTTCGAGGCGGCCGGGTATGTGCCCGTCGCGCTGTCCTGGCCCGACGACCCTGACACGGTGGCCGAGGCCAGGGAGCGCCCCGAGGCCTTCGCCGGAAAGACCGTCGGACGCATCGCCGACCATCTCGCCGGGCTCATCGACGGCCTGGAGCGCAAACCCGCGATCGTCGGGCACTCGGTCGGCGGGCTGCTCACCCAGATCCTCGCCGGGCGAGGGCTGAGCGCCGCTTCGGTGGCGATCGACCCGGCGCCGTTCCGCGGCATCATGGCGCTCCCGCTGTCGACGCTGCGCTCCCTGCGCCCCATGATCGCCAACCCGGCCAACCGCAAGCGCGCACTGCCGCTGACCTTCGAGCAGTTCCGCTACGCCTACGCCAACGCGGTCAGCGAGCGGGAGGCCAGGGAGCTGTACGAGAAGTTCGCCGTCCCCGCCCCGTGCGCACCGCCGTTCCAGGCGGCGGCCGCGAACCTCAATCCGCGGACCGAGGTGAAGGTCGACTGCCGCAACCCCCGGCGCGGCCCGCTCCTGATCATCTCCGGTGAGAAGGACCACGCCGTGCCCTGGGCGCTCGCCAACGGCGCGTACAAGAAGCAGCAGCAGAACTCGGGCGTCACGGAGATCACCGAGATGGCGGGCCGCGACCACGCGCTGATCATCGACAGCCGCTGGGAGGAGGTCGCCGACACGGCGCTGGCGTTCGTGCGCCGCTTCGTCTGACCGCCCTCAGTCCCCCGAGAGGACATCCGCATGGGCACGTTCACCACCGTCGACGGGACCACGATCCACTACAAGGACTGGGGCGAGGGCCGTCCGGTCGTCTTCAGCCACGGCTGGCCGCTCAACGCGGACGCCTGGGACAACCAGCTGCGTCTGGTCGCCGAGAGCGGCTACCGCGCCATCGCGCACGACCGCCGCGGCCACGGCCGTTCCGGCCAGCCGTGGCAGGGCAACGACATGGACACCTACGCCGACGACCTGGCGCAGCTCGTCTGGAACCTGGATCTGCGGGAAGCCGTCCTTGTGGGGCACTCAACGGGTGGCGGGGAGGTCGTCCGCAGCATCGGCCGGCACGGCACCGACCGCATCGCCAAGGTGGTGCTGCTCGGCGCCGTGCCACCGCTCATGCTGAAAACCCCGGCCAACCCGGAGGGCCTGCCGCGCGAGGTGTTCGACGCGATCCGGGACGGCGTGCGCACCGATCGCTCGCAGTTCTACCGGGAGTTGAGCGAGAGCTTCTACGGCGCGAACCGGCCGGGGTCGACCGTGTCGCAGGGCACTCGGGACGCCTTCTGGCTGCAGAGCATGCAGGTCGGCGCGAAGGCGGCGTACGACTGCGTACGCCAGTTCTCCGAGACGGACTTCACCGAGGACCTGCGCCGTGTCGACGTGCCCACCTTGATCGCGCACGGCGACGACGACCAGATCGTGCCCATCGTGGCCTCCGCCCACAAGTCGGCCCACCTGGTCAAGGACGCGGCCCTGAAGGTCTATCCCGGCGCACCGCACGGTCTGACGGGCGCGTTCGAGGAGGCCTTCAACACGGACCTCCTTGAGTTCCTCGGCTCTTGAACCCGTCCTCAGCTCCTCAACCCGTCCTCGCAGAGCCGCTCGCACAGTGACCAGACTGCGTCGCGGGTACGGGGATCGGTGGCGAAGTCCGGCCACGGGACGCGGCGGCAGCGGGTGTCGAAGTAGGCGCCGGTGACGCCTACGAGCTCCGGGCTGGTGGCGAGGTGGATGCGGGGGAACGCGCGCATCGGCGTTGCCTGGTTGCCCGGTGTGTAGGCGTGTCCGGGGTAGGCCACGTTGACGGTGACGCCCCGGCGCTCGGCCGGGTTCATGCCGAAGTTGTTGACGAGTGCGTCGAGTCGGAGGTGCCCGGCGTTCACCGCGTCGGCCACCCGCAGCAGCCCCGCACGCAGCGTCAGATCGGCGGCCACCACATCCACCTGCCCGCCACCGTCCTCACGTTCGAGCTCGCGCACGGCGTCGGCGGCCCGCCCGGGATCGCGGCCCACCAGGATCACGTGCGCGCCGCGCCTGACGAGTCCGCGGGCCGTTTCCTTGCCGATGCCTCCGGTGCCGCCGGTGATCAGCGCCGTCCTGCCGTGCAGGGTCGTCTACCGGAGCAGGCACCGAGAGCCCGGAGAGCGGCGGGCTTCGGGCTCGCGCCCGACGCACCATGCGGGCCGAACTAGCCGCGCTCGCCCTGGAGTTGTTCACCGAGCGCGGCTTCGACGAGACGACCGTCGAGGACATCGCCCGCGCCGCAGGACTGTCGAAGCGGAGCTTCTTCCGGTACTTCCCGTCCAAAGAGGACGTGGTCTTCGGCGCCGTCGAGTCGATGGCGCAGGACGTCGCGGAGGAGGTGCGCGGCCGCCCCGCCGACGAGTCGCCGTGGGACTGCCTCCATCAGGTGCTGCGCGCATGGCAGCAGCGGATCCACAACTCAGGGCAGGAGTTGGCCGAGCTCACGCTCATCGATGCCACGCCGTCACTGCGGGCCCGGCTGCACCAACGGCGTGACGCGATGCGCGCCCAGGTCGCCGAGGCGCTCGCACAGCGCCCGGGCGCGAAGCTGGACGCCTTCAGCGCCGACGTCCTGACCTCGGCGGCGGCCGCGGCACTTGACGCCGCGGACCGGGAGTGGCTGCGCTCGGGCGGCACGGCGGACCGCGCCGCGCTGGTCGACCGGGCGTTCGCGGCACTGCGGCCCCGAGAGGGGTCAGGGGCCCTCAGGGCGTCTCGGCGTCGCTGAGCAGCGGGTCGGGGATGGCGGCCCATCCATCGCGCCCCAGGGCCAGTTCGGCGTCGGTGAGCAGGGCCGCGTCGAGTGCCGAGCGGATCCGCTGCTCGTCGAGGTCGATGCCGGTGAAGACGAGTTCGTTGCGGCGTTCGCCGTAGTAGTCGTGCCAGAACCAGGAGGCGAGCGTGCGCCGTTGGGGGGTGGCCGCCTCCCAGGCGCGAGGGGAGGCCTCCTCCAACCAGCGGCCGGATTCGCGCAGTTCAAGGTGCGCGCCCGCCGAGCGCCAGGTCACCACGGCATCGGGGCGACTGGTCAGCCACAGGTGCCCACGACTGCGTACGACGCCGAACATCACGGCGGGCAGCGCATCGGCGAGGCGTTCGGGGTGCAGGGGGCGGCGGGCGCGCCAGAGGACCGATGCGACGCCTTCGTGGTGGCCGCGCCGCAGCGAAGGGACGGTAACGGGCTCAAGGCGCGACCGCCAGCGGTCGCCGCACCCGGGCGGTGCGGGCCGGAGGAGGGGCGAGGGCAGTTCCGCTCCGGCGGGCGGCAACAACAGGGCCTGCCCGTTGAGGTGACCGGCGAGTGCGGCGGCGCCGGACGCGGGCGGCCCGATGTCGGGCTCAGGGATCAACAGGGCGTCGGCCGCCTCGACTTGGCGGGCGGCGATCTCGGCGGGCGTCAGCGGATCGCCGCGGTCGTCACCGTCCCACAGGCGTACGGCCCGATGGACGCAGCCGATGTCGGCCATGAAGGATTTCGGGTCCACGCCCACCAGGAGCGGCGCCGCGTCGTAGTGGTCCCCCAGCGAGCCGCTGCCGACCCGTGGCCGCCACAGCTCCACCAGGAAGGGCAGCACGTCGAGGTCCTCCGGGAGGGCGAGGACGACATGCGGGCGGCCCGCGGCGCGGCGGACGGCCAGCAGGTCCTGGCGCAGGATGACCACCGGGTCGCCGGTCGCGCCCTGCGCCGCGGCGTCCCGCAGGGCGGGGTCCGCGCCGGACAGGAAGCGCTGGACGACGGGGTACCCGGCGTCGGAGCCGTGGATCGACACGGCAAGGACCACGGCGTTCGGCGCGGCGCGCAGCAGTTGGTCCACCACAGCACCGCGGACGTCCGGCGTGTTGCCGGCCACCACGCTCAGCAGGCCCTTGGGCACGTGCGCCTCCCTTCACCAATTATTGAAAATGATTTCCATCTGTATAGCATGTCCTTCAGAGGCCCGAAGCACAGCCCGGCACCGGTGCCCCGGCCCCTGCGCCCCGACCCCGGGCACACGGCCCGCCGAAATCCCGGACCGGGCCCGACCGGCTCGCTATCGTGACGCCCCCGGCCCAACAATCGGAGAAAATGTGCGCAACCCGGAGCTGATCGAAAGACCGCCAGCCGGTCCCGACCCCGGGCCGACCCGGCCAGCGAACGGCAGCCCCGTCCCCGGCCTTGTCGCCACCGGCGTCCTCTCCGTGGCGCTGCTCCTGGCACTCGGCTGGGCCATGGGCGGCACGCAGTGGCTGACGCACCCGGGATTCCGGGCCTGGCAGACCGTCTGCCTGGCGATCACGGTGCAGGCCCTGCCGTTCCTGGTGCTCGGCACGCTGATCTCCGGGGCCGTCAACGCCTTCGTCCCCGCGCATGTGTTCAGCAAGATGCTCCCCCGCAACCCCGCGCTCGCGGTGCCCGTGGCGAGCGCGGCGGGCGTGGTCCTTCCGGGCTGCGAGTGCGCGTCGGTGCCGGTCGCGGGAAGCCTGATCCGGCGCGGGGTCACACCGGCCGCCGCGTTCGCGTTCCTGCTCTCGGCGCCTGCGGTCAATCCGATCGTGCTCGCCTCCACTGCGGTCGCCTTCCCCGGCAAGCCGGAGATGGTCGCCGCCCGCCTGATCGCCTCACTTGCCACCTCGGCCGCCATGGGCTGGCTCTGGCTGAAGCTCGGGCGCTCGGAATGGCTGCGGATGCCGTCCCGGCACACCGGCCACCAGCACGGACACAGCCGCTGGGAGGAGTTCCGGCTCGGTTTCCAGCACGACTTCCTGCACGCGGGCGGGTTCCTCGTGCTCGGCGCCATGGCCGCCGCGACCTTCAACGTCACCGTGCCGCGCTCGGTCCTCGACACCTTCGCCGACTCGCCCTGGCTCTCGGTGCTCTTCCTCGCGGCGCTCGCGATCGTCCTCGCCGTCTGCTCCGAGGCCGACGCCTTCGTGGCCGCCTCGCTGACCGGCTTCTCCCCCACGGCCCGCCTGGCGTTCATGGTCGTCGGCCCCATGGTGGACCTCAAACTGATCGCCCTGCAGGCGGGCACCTTCGGCCGTGCTTTCGCCCTGCGGTTCTCGACGGTGACGGCCCTGACGGCCGTGACCTGCACCGCCCTGAC
The DNA here is from genome assembly GCF_040686095.1 of Streptomyces sp. NPDC086554. NCBI lineage: Bacteria > Bacillati > Actinomycetota > Actinomycetes > Kitasatosporales > Streptomycetaceae > Streptomyces > Streptomyces sp. NPDC086554. The sequence continues at coordinate 168,081 of NZ_JBFBJK010000018.1, read as the reverse complement.
CGGATGGTGGCTGCTGTGAAACGGAACCTCCAGGCAGTGCTGCTCCTGCTGACCGGTGCCGCCGTGCTGCGGGCCGCCCTGTTCGACGACCTCGCGCTGCGGTACGTGAAGGAAGGCCTGCTGCCTTTCCTCGTCATCGCCGGTTTCGTACTGGTCGGCGTGGGACTTCTGGGTGTCGTACGTGACGGGCTGCCCTTCGCCGGGCGGCGCCGCGCACAGACCGACCCCGAGGCCGAGCCGCCGAGCGACGGCGCCCACGGCCACGACCACTCCCACGGCCCCCGTGTCGCCTGGCTGTTGCTGCCGCCCGCGCTCGCGCTGCTGTTCTTCGCGCCGCCCGCCCTCGGTTCCTACACGGCCGCCCGCGACAGCCCGAAGGTCGTCGCGGACTACGACCGTTTCGAACAGCTGCCCGCGCACGGACCTGCGCCGCTCTCCCTTACCGAGTTCATCGGCCGAGCCCAACAGGACGACAAGGAGAGCCTCAAGGGACGTGCGGTCCTGATGTCGGGGTTCGTCACCCCCGGCAAGGGCGGCACTTGGAAACTGACCCGCCTCGTGGTGGCCTGCTGCGCCGCGGACTCCCAGTCCCTGACGGTGACCGTGCACGGTGCCAAGGCTCCGCCCGCCGACACCTGGGTCAAGGTCACCGGCACCTGGCACCCGAAGGGCACCTTGGGCACCTCGTCGGCCGCTCTCGCCCTGGACGTCGAATCGCTCGAACGGATCCCCGAACCGCCGAGCCCCTATATGGACCGGGCGCCGACGCCTTGATCGGATACGAAGTCGCCCAACTACCGCTCCCTGCAGGATAATTGGCAGACTGACAGGACGAAGGCCGATGTCGGCGCACATGACTTGGGCGCACCGGAGGTGCCAGCCGTTCGCGCTCTGCGCCCTCCTCCCCGGCGGTCTGGGAGAATGTGCCCCCACGGAACCCGAATTTCACCGGCCGGGAACGACAGCTCACCAAGCTGGCCGAACACCTGGAACGTGGCAGAACAGCAGCAATTCTGCCGCAGGCCATGTAGGGCGGCGTTCGGTGAGGACGACCCGGCGACGTTGAACACCGCCCACAACCTCGCCGTATGTCTGCGGCTCGCCGGCCGGTTCCAGGATGCGTACGACCTTGACTGCACTACATGGGAGTTGAAGCAGGAACTTTTCGGCAGCGATCACGAACTGACCCTGCTCACCCGGGTCGGCCTGACGATAGACGAGCGGGAACTCGGCCGGTACGCCGACGCCCGCAATCGACAGGAGGAGGTCGTCGCCGCATACGAGCAGCAGTTACCCGCGGACAATGCGGCTGTCCTGCGCTCCAAGCGCGTCCTGGCGGTGGCCCGCCGAAAGGCCGGCGACCACCGCGCTGCCTTAGAACGGCTAACACAATGACTGGAGTTGGCGGTGGGTGATGAGGCAGCAGGCCAGTTTGAGGAAGGCTTCGTGGATGTCGGCCCGGCGTTCCCATCGGACGCGTAGTCGTCGGAAGCCGTGCAGCCAGGCGAAGGTCCGCTCCACCACCCACCGGTAGACGCCAAGTCCGGTGCCATGCCGGGTGTTTCGACGCGCGATGGCCGGCACGATGCCCCGGGCGCGGACCTGGTCACGGTAGATGTCGTGGTCGTAGCCGCGGTCGGCGAAGAGCGAGTCCGGCTTGCGCCGCGGGTGTCCGACCCGGCCGCGGATGGGCGGGATGGCGTCCAGCAGCGGCATCAGCTGGGTGACGTCGTTGCGGTTGGCGCCGGTGAGGATGACCGCGAGCGGGGCGCCGTGCCCGTCGGTGATCAGGTGGTGCTTGGAGCCTGCCCGGCCCCGGTCGACCGGCGACGGGCCCGTGTGGATCCCCCTTCTAGCGCCCTGACGTGGGAAGAGTCGACCACACAGCGGGACCAGTCGAGGCGAGCGGCTGCGTTCAGCTCGGCGAGCAGCACCTCGTGCCCCCGTTGCCAGACGCCGGCCTCGTTCCAGTCCCGGAGCCGGCGCCAGCAGGTCATGCCCGAGCCGAAGCCGAGCTCCTTGGGGAGGTGTTCCCACTGGATGTCCGTGTGCAGCACGTACAAGATCCCGCACAGGACCTGGCGGTCCGGGACCGGAAGGCGACCGGGGTACCGGAAGCGGCGTTCCTTCTTCGGCAACAGCGGCTCGACCCGCTCCCACAAGTCGTCCGGCACGATCCACGGTGAAGTCCCCACGGCCCGGACAACGTCCAACTCACCTATGAGGCACGGCTACCAGGGCCGTCGCACCTCATTGTGTTAGCCGTTCTTAGAGGTGTCGCAAGAGGTGTGGGAGGTGGCAGTCAGCCGGTTCGGGCAGGAGCATCCGGACACGATCGCCGCATCGATCGGCCTGTCGGTAGATCTGGGGCACGACGGACAGCTGGACCAAGCCCGGGAACTGGCCGACGTCTGCTGCCATCGGTATCAACGAATCTTTGCGGAGCAGCATCCGCACACTGTCTCGGCAATGGCCAACCTCGCCATCATCTTGCGGCTGCAGGGGCGGCCGCTGGAGACATACGAGCTGGATATGCGCGCATACCCGCGCTGAGCGTGAAGCTGGGCGAGCGGCACCTGTTGGCGTTGGTCGTGGCTACGAACCAGGCCAGTGATCTGGCACGGCTGCGAATCGAGCCCTCGACTTGCATGCCCTCAACCGCAACGACGAGTGCGAGGCGCTGCACAGCACGATCCTGGACGAGATTGCGCACGGTCTCGCTCAACACGGGCTGGGAGAGGCTGAGTTCGACCGGGGCGCGCCACAGCGAGCCAGTCGCGTTACGACAGCGCAAGGGCCCCGGAGTTTCGCCTCCCCGCAGGGGTTCTTTCATCTCTGCGGGGTCGAAGCGGAACACCTCGGTCCCCGGCACGGACCTCGTGCGCCAGGCAGGCTCCAGAATCCGCCACTCGGTCACCAGGTCCGCGCCCTCGTCCGGGGTCGCGTCACGTACGGCGTACGGCACGTCCGGACCGTTGAGCGCGAGGAGCGCCGCCCTGACGTTTCCGGCCGGACGCGGTGCGACACCTGCGTCGGGACGCTTGGTGCCGGTCAGCTTGGCGAAAAGGCCCATCGGGTCAACCCATGCCTCGGGGAACGAAGTGGTCGACCAGGAGCGTCAGCCGGTCGGCGACCCGTTCGGCGGGCAGGCGTCCCGCGCGGGTGAGCGTGACAAGGCCGTGCAGCGCGGCCCAGAACGTCTCGACGAACAGTCCCGGTTCGGCGGGGTTCGCATGGTCGACGAGCGGGGCCAGAGGGGCTCGGAACGCCTCGCGCAGCGGCGCGGGGGTGGCCTCGTCGGCGAAGGGGAGGCCGTTGTCGAGGATGAACATCGCGTCGTACAGGGCGTGATTGCGTGCGGCGAAGTCGGTATAGGCGTACGCAAGTCGCGCCACCGCGTCACGGCCGGCGGGCCCGTCCGGCACCGCGGCGCGCAACGCGCTCGTCAGCTCGGCGAACCCTTCCAGCGCGACCGCGCCCACGATCTCCCGCTTGCCCCGGAAGTGGCTGTAGAGCACGGGCTGGCTGTACTCGATCAGCTCGGCGAGCCGGCGCGTGGTGACGGCGTCCCAGCCGTGCGTCTCGGCGAGTTCGCGGGCCGTGGAGACGATCAGCCTGTGGCGGTTGGCTCGCTCGCGTTCCTTGCGTTCGCGTACCGACATGACCTGATTCTAGCATCGCTAGACAATGGAGCAACGATATTGCTAGCATTGCATCAGATGCTAGCGACGCTAGGACTCGCCCTTTGGAGGGGACATGCAGGACGCACTGGCCGTCGTCACGGTCGTCGTGGTCGGGCTGATGGTGGGCGTGGAGTTCGCGGTGGCGGCGTTCGTCAACCCGATCTTCGACCGGCTCCCCAACGACGGCGGGCTCGCTGCCCGCAGCGACGGGGCCCGCGTCCTCGGCCGCGTCATGCCGTTCTGGTACATCTGCTCGGTCGTCCTCGGCGTGGTCTGGGCCGTGCTGGCGTGGGGCGACGAAGGCACGGCGCTCGTCAGCGCCGGCACCGCGCTGCTCGTCGTGAGCGTGGTGATGTCGGTGCTGCTGCTCGTGCCGATCAACTCGCGCGTCGCGACCTGGTCGAAGGAGGGCGCGCCCACGGACTGGAAGCAGCAGGTGGGGAAGTGGGACCGGTTCCACTACGCCCGCGTGGGCATCATCGTGCTCGCCTTCGCGCTGTTCGCCACCGCCCTCGTCTGAGCGGCCACGGCGCAGCCGCGCGGCCCGGGCCGCGGCTCAGGCGGGGACGGACTCCTGGTCGACGCCGTCAAGGGGCGGATAGGTCTCGCCGCCCATCTGCTCGGCCGCATCAATGTAGTTGGCGAGGGCGGCGCGGGATTTCGCGATGCTTTCCATCTGCTCGTCCAGTCGCCGCAGCCGTGACCGCATCGCGGCAACCAACTCGTGGCACCCGGGCAGCTCCGGAGCCTCCCCGACCGCGCAGGGCAGCAGGTACGCGATGTCCTCGGAGGACAGGCCTGCACCCAGCAGATGCCGGATCTGCTTCACCCGCAGCACCGCGTTCTCGTCGTACTCGCGATAGCCGTTCGCGCGCCGGTCGGCCTCCAGGAGCCCCTGGGCCTCGTAGTAGCGCAACTGATGGGCGTTGACGCCCGTCCGACGGCCCAGTTCCCCGATCCGCATCAAAACCTCGCTTGACCTTCACACCGGTATCAACGTTGACGATGCTGCCATGAACAACGAAACCGCTGCACCCGTTACCGTCATCGGCCTCGGACTGATGGGCCAGGCCCTCGCCGGCGCATTCCTCAAGGCCGGGCATCCCACGACCGTGTGGAACCGTACGGCCTCCAAGGCCGACCAACTGGTGGCCCAGGGCGCGCTGTTGGCGCCGACAGTCGACGCCGCGCTCAAGGCGAGCCCCCTGACGATCGTCTGCCTCACCGACTACCAGGCCATGCACGAACTGCTCGGCGCGAGCGAAGTCGCGCTGGACGGCGCCATGTTGATCAACCTGACCTCGGGGGACTCGGCCCAGGCCCGGGAAGCCGCCCAGCGGGCCGAGAAGAGCGGCGCGCGTTACCTGGACGGCGCCATCATGGCCGTCCCCTCGGGGATCGGGACCGCCGGTGCGGTGATTCTGCACAGCGGGCCGGAGTCGGACTTCGAGGCACACAGAGCGACCCTCGAAGCGCTCGGCACCGTCAACTACCTCGGTGCGGACCACGGCCTGGCCTCCCTGTACGACGTGGCCGGCCTGGCCATGATGTGGAGCGTCCTGAACGCCTGGCTCCAGGGCACCGCCATGCTCAACACCGCCGGAGTCGACGCCGCGACGTACGCGCAGTTCGCGCGAAAGATCGCTGCCGATGTGGCCGAATGGCTGCCCGGGCATGCCGAGCAGATCGACCGCGGCTCCTTCCCTGCCGATGTGGCGACCCTGGAAACCCACGTCCGGTCGATGGATCACCTGATCGAGGAGAGCGAGGCGGTAGGCGTCAATGCCGAACTGCCGAAGCTCATCAAGGCGATGGCCGACCGCTCGATCGCCGCCGGGCACGGCGGGGAGGAGTACCCGGTCCTGATCGAGGAGTTCGGCAAGCCCCGCGAGGACTGCCCGGTCCGCTAGCCCTCGTACGTCATCGGGCCGTACTGGGCCGCGGGCGCGTTGGTCGCCAGCGCCCAGTAGCGGTCGCCGTAGGACCAGTGCCACCACTCCGTGGGGTAGTTGACAAGGCCCGCCGTGGCCAGGGCCGCGGTGAGGGTGCGGCGGTTGCGGCGGGCGGCGTCGGAGATGCCGTCGGCTTCCATGTAGCAGCCGCCGTCGCTCTCCTCGGGGCTGGCGTTCACCGGGGTGCCGAGGTCCAGTTCGGCGCCGGAGGCCGTGCACAGGGTGAGGTCGACCGCGGCGCCCGCGACGTGCGGGCCCACCTCGGGTGGCGAGAGGGAGCGGCTCGTCTGGCGGCGCAGATGGACGTCCGACCAGTCGGGGTGGGCCTTCCTCAGTTCGGCGGCGTACTCGTCGAAGTACTTGATCTGCAGCGCGAGCGGACGATAGCCCTCGGTGACCAGGAGGCGCAGGCCATCCGGCAGCAGCCGGGCTGCGCGAGCGAGGCGCCAGGCGACTCCCTCGCGCAGCTGGGCATAAGCGCCGGCCGGGTCGGCCAGGCGGTCGTCGACCACCACGAAGGGCAGTTGACGCAGATCGACGAGGGACTCGCCACATTCTCTGACAGGTATGTCGACGACTCTCGGATCGTTCATGAGGATGATCGGCGGCATTCCGGCCCTTCGTGGCGACGGTGACGGGCACAGCTCCGGGGGCGGGCTTCCGCCCGCCCCCGGAGTCCCCTCCTCGTTACTGGCGGGGTCGTGACGCGTGGAAGGGCCCACACCTCCGACGACGCCGGTGATGTGGGCCGCGCGAGGCATCAGTGGCCTTCCCCCGTCGTCCCCCGTCGAATTCCGCTGAGTCCCCCGTTACTTACCCTGGTTCCCCCGTTGCGCCGGAAGGTCTCCCTGCCGACACCGACAGCTTGTCGCAGGCCGCTGCAAGTTCTCTGCAATTCCACGGCAAGTGGAATCCTCAGGCCCGGCGCTCCTCGGAATTCCTCAGGCCCACTCGTCCCGCTCCCGCGCCTCGTACGCCGTGAAGACTTCCTGCGCCTCGGTGCGCAGCGCCTGTGCTCCCGCCGGGTCCCCCGCGGCCTCCCGTGCCGCGGCGAGGTCGCGCAGGGTGCGGGCGCGGGGCAGCGGCAGCTCCAGGGCGTCCCAGCGGGCGGCCGCCGTGGTCAGGCTCTGTTCGGCGGCCTCGATGCGGCCCGCGGCCAGCTCGCACTCGCCGAGGGTGCGCAGGGCGAGCGCCTCGCCGAAGCGGTCGCGGTGACCGCGGCAGACTTCCAGTACGTGGCGGATCTCGATCTCCGCCTCGGCCGAACGCCCCAGACGGACACGGGACTTGGCGCGGGCCTGCATCGCGTACGCGGACATCAGCGTGTCCCCCAGGGGGCTCAGGAGGTCCACCGCGCGGCCCGCCAGTTCCTCCGCGGCCGTGTACTCGCCGAGCGCGCGCCGCACGAGGCTGATGGAGCGCAGCGTGAGCGCCTCGCCGCGGCGGCTGCCGAGCCTGCGATACGCGCGCAGCGACTCGTCGAGGAGGTCGCTCGCCGCCTCGTGGTCGCCCAGTTCGAGCCGGACGGTTCCGGCGTACCGGCAGGAGAGACCGACGCCGGGGTCGTCGTCGATGCCCCGGAAGCCGGTGACCGCCTGGGCGAGGACGTCCTGCGCGGCGCGCAGCCGGCCCGCTTCGCGCAGGGCGCTGCCAAGGCCCGCGAAGGCGGCGGCACGGCCACGTGTGTCGCCGAGTTCGGCGCAGAGCCGGGCGGCCTGCCGGAAGTAGCCCTGCGACTCGGGGAACCGGTCCTGCTCGAAGCGGAGTTGCCCGAGCCCGATGAGCAACAGGGCCTCTCCGGAGCGGTCCTCGGCGCGGCGGGCGGCGGCCAGGGCCGCGTCGTGGGTGCGCCACCAGGCCTCGAAGCGATTGCCGACGGTGTACGCCGACGAGCAGAGGGCGGCCGCGGCCTCGCAGGCCAGGGTGTGCAGGTCCAGGGAGGCCGCGCGTTCGACGGCGGTGGCGATCGCGTCGGCCTCGGCGTCGAACCAGGCGGTCGGGTCGGCGAGGGCGCGCCGGGTGGCCTCGGGGCCGATGGGCCGTACGACACGCCCGACCGTCCCGTCCGTCGGCCCGTCGCCGTCGAGGAGCCCGCGGTGCAGTTCGACCGCGCCGGACGGCGTGTCGGACGCGACGCGGCCGGTCAGCCAGAGCCAGGCGCCGAGCGCTCGGGCTACGGCTGCGGCCCGTTCGGCGGACGGCTCCTCGGCGTCGGCGCGTTCGGCGGCGTACACCCGCACCAGGTCGTGCGGCCTGAAGCGGGCCTGCCCCGCGCGGTCGACGCCGGTGCAGTGCAGCAACTGGGCGTCGACGAGCTGCTCCACGACACGGTCCGCTGCGGTCTCGTGCACATCGAGCAGCGCGGCGACCACCCAGGCGGCGACGTCGGATGCGGCGAGCAGGCCGAGGCGGCGCAGGGCGGTGCGGGCAGGGGCGTCGAGCGCCCGGTAGCTCAGGCCGAGACCGGCCCGGACCTCCAGGTCCCCGACGGCGAGTTCGTCGAGCCGGTGGTGTTCGTCGGCGAGCCGTCCCGCGAGCATCCCCGGTGTCCAGTGCCGCTGGGTGGCGAGGCGGGCCCCGGCGATCCGGATGGCCAGCGGGAGACCGCCGCACAGCTCGACGATGCGCCGGGCGGCGTCCGGCTCGTCCCGCACGCGCCGCTCGCCCGCGACACCGGCGAGGAGCTCGATTCCCGGCTCCGTGGCGAACACTTCGAGATCGGCGCGGTGTGTGCAGGGCAGCGCGCCGAGCCGGGCCCGCGCGGTGATCAGCACCCCGCAGGTGGCGCTCCCCGGAAGGAGCGGGCGCACCTGGGACTCGCTGCCCGCGTCGTCGAGCACGAGCAGGACGCGGCGCCCCGCGACCAGGCTGCGAAAGAGGTCACGCCGTTCCGCGTCCCCCTCGGGCGGGTTCGCTCCGAGGGCGCGCAGCAGCCGCCCGAGCACTTCGCCGGGCGCCACCGGGTCGGTGGTGCCGCGCAGTTCGGCGTACAGCTGGCCGTCCGGGTAGTCCTCGGCGACCTGGTGTGCCGCCTGGACGCCCAGGGTGGACTTGCCGACGCCGCCGGTGCCCGACACCACGACGACGGGCATCACCTCACGAGGGCCCGAAAGCGCCGCCCGTACGTCGGCGAGGTGCGTGGCGCGTCCGGTGAAGTCGCCGATGGCGGGCGGCAGAAGCGCCGGAACCAGTACGGGAGGAGCCGACGGGGCACCTTCGGCGGCCGCGGCAGGACCGGAACCCGGCAGCAGCTCGTCGTCCGCGCGCAGGATCGACTCGTACATCCGCCGGAGGTCAGGACCCGGGTCGATGCCCAGTTCCTCGGCGAGTACGTCACGGCCCTCCACGTACACCGCGAGCGCGTCCGCCTGACGGCCCAACCGGTAGAGGGTCAGCATGAGTTGACCGCGCAGCCGTTCCCGCGTGGGGTGGGTGGCGACCAGGGCGGTCAGTTCGGCGACCAGTTCCGTCTCGCGGCCCGCCTCGGAGAGTTCCGCGGCGATCCGCTCCTCCAGGGCCGACTGCCGCGCCTCCTCCAGCTGATCGGCCATGGCCCGCAGCGTGTCGCCGATCCCGCCGAGCGCGGGGCCGCGCCACAGGGCGAGGGCCTCGGCGAGGAGCCGGGCGGCCGCGGGGTGGTCGCCCGCGGCGGCGGCCTGCCTGCCCTGCGCCACCAGACGCTCGAACGCGGTGCGGTCGACCAGGGCGGTGTCGGCATGGATCAGATAGCCGGGCGGACGTGTCTCGATCGCGTCGGCGGACAGCGCGCGCCGCAGCGCGGAGACATAGGACTGGATCAGGGAACGCGCCGTGCCCGGCGGATGCTCGCCCCAGATGGCGTCGATCAGCGCGTCGACGGACACCACACGCCCGGGCTCCAGGAGGAGCGCCGCGAGCAGTGCCCGGGGCTTGGGTCCACCGAGGTCGATCCTCCGGCCCGCACGCCATGCCTCGACCGGCCCAAGGAGGCGGTAGTCCGTGTTCGTGTCCACGCCCTCTCCATGCGTCCCTGCCCCGCGCAGTCCCCGCGCTCGCCGATCCCCGGTCGCCGACTGCTCATGCTACGTCCGTCGCGCTCAACTGACGTACGCACAAGGCGAATCAGGCCACGTCGGCGCTCCTCGCCCACGTGCCCGGTCGCGCCTCGGCCGCGCTGCCCCTCAATCGGGGCGCGCACGCTCGTCCGGCACCTCCCCGGCCGCTGCGAGCGGGTTCGCCCCGTTGCCCTGGAGCCGCTCCAGGTCCGCAGGCCGCACCTGGATGACCACCAGGGCGATCAGCGCGGCGACGATCGCGAAGACCGCGGCGGCGATGAACGAACTGGAGATGCCCGAAGCAAGGACCTGGTCGCCCCAGCTCGCCGGGAGCTGCCCGGTCCTGCGGAACTCCACGATCTGGGCGGGGGTCGCCTCCGCAAGGAACCGCGGCACCTGGTCGGTGGCCTCGTTGCGGCTGGCCGTGCCGAAGACGGTGACCAGGACGGACAGGCCGAGCGAACCGCCCACCTGCTGCGTGGCGTTGAGAACCCCGGAGGCCGCACCCGCCTCGTGGGGCGCCACGCCCGACACCGCCATCAGGGTCAGCGACACGAACTGCATGCCCATGCCGAAGCCGAAGACCAGCATGGGGCCGAGGATGCTTCCCGCGTACGTGCTTTCGACATCGGTCATCGTCAGCCAGCCGAGCCCCAGGGCGGCCAGGACCGCGCCCACCACCATGAAGGGCTTGGGCCCCCACTTGGGCAGGAGCTGGGAGGCGACGCCCGCTCCGATCGCGATGATCGCGCTCACCGGCAGGAAGGCGAGCCCGGCCCGCAACGGGCTGAAGCCCAGGATGTTCTGCACGAACAGCGTCAGGAAGAAGAACATCCCGAACATCGCCGCGGCCAGGCTCAGCATCATCCCGTAGACACCGGCACGGTTGCGGTCACGGAACATCCACAGCGGCGTGATGGGCTGCCTCGACCGGCTCTCGATGGTGAGGAACACGCCGAGGAGCACCACGGCCGCCACGAAGGACGAGATGGTCAGCGTGTCGCTCCAGCCGTCCTCGGAGGCGCGGATGAAGCCGTAGACGAGCAGCACCATGCCCACCGTGGAGGTGAGGGCTCCGAGGAGGTCGAAGTGGCCCGGATGGCGCTCGGACTCCGGGATGTAGCGGGGCGTCGCGAGGGCGATCAGCAGGCCGATCGGGATGTTCACATAGAGGACCCAGCGCCAGTCGAGCCACTCCACGAGCAGCCCGCCTGCGAGCAGACCGATCGCGCTGCCGCCTGCCGAAACGGCGGCGAACACACCGAAGGCCCTGTTCCGCTCGGGTCCTTCGCGGAACGTCGTGGTGATCAGCGCGAGGGCGGTGGGCGATGCGATGGCGCCACCGACGCCCTGCAGCGACCGCGCCGCGAGCAACTGCCAGGACTCCTGGGAGAGCCCGCCGAGCAGCGAGGCGAACACGAAGAGCAGGACGCCGAACATGAAGACCCTGCGGCGACCGAGGATGTCTCCGAGCCGCCCGCCGAGCAGGAGCAGACCGCCGAAGGTCAGCGTGTAGGCGCTGACCACCCAGGAGAGGTTCTCGGTGGAGAAGCCGAGCGAGGTCTGGATGTGCGGCAGTGCGATGTTCACGATGGTGATGTCGAGGACCACCATCAGCTGGCACGAGGCGATGACGAGAAGCGCGATACCGCTGCCCCGTCCCCGCTCCGGGGATTCGGCAGGATCCGACGGTGAAGATCGATCGGCCGTCATGGGATTGCTTACGTACTGACGCCTCAGGCCGGTCCCGCGCCGCAGGCCGGCAGTGAACGGCTGCGTTCACTGGCTCAAGGCTAGTCCCGGCATTCCGCCCCCGCCAATCGAACACCCGGGAAGAAGTACGGCCGCCCGGTCACCGAGTGGCTGGAGCTCATCCGGTCATCGCCACTGACCAAGCACATGGAACTCGTCGCCGCGCGGGCGTGCCGGGTTGGGCCGGATTGGACCAGGTTGGGCCCGCTCAGCGCAGCACTCCCCCGCGGCTCCTGCGCGCCGTCGACACGAGCTCGTCCACGGTGGCGAGCTTCACCCGGGGCCTGCCTTCGCGTTCGCCCCGGGTGACCTCGGCGCGCTCGATAGTGGCCAGGCCGCGGGCGTCGACGACCTTGCGGTTGCGGCGCCGGGCAAGGCGGTGGAAGGCCCTGGGCGCGTGCTCCGGTGCGGGCAGGGCGCCCGCGACCGCGTCGGCGAGGAGGGTGGTGACCGTCTCGGCGGCACAGGTGCGGTTGGCGCCGATGCCGCCGCTGGGGCCCCGCTTGATCCAGCCCACGACGTACGTGCCGGGCCGTCCGGTGACACGGCCGCCCTCGTGCGGGACGGTGCCGGTCGCCTCGTCGAAGGGCAGTCCGGTGACCGGAACCCCGCGGTAGCCGATCGCGCGCAGCACCAGGCCGGTACGGATCGTCCGCTCGCCCGAGGCTTCCGAGACGCGCACAGCGCGGACGCCGCCCTGGCCCTCCACCTCCAGCGGGGTGCAGTGGAAGCGCAGCACGATGCGCCGCCCGGTCGCCGGCGGCTGCGCCCAGTTCGGCCGGTTCCGGGTCACGCCGCGCAGGACGGCGGCCTTGTCCTTCGGGCCCGCCTCGTCGATGGCCGCGGCGATCCGCGGGTCGTGGTCGTCGACGATCAGCTCCACATCCGGCAGGTGCTTGAGCGCGATCAGCTCGGAGGTGGTGTACGCGGCGTCTTCGGGGCCGCGCCGTCCGAGCAGGACCACCTCGCGGACCTTGCTCGCACGCAGCGCCGCCAGGGCGTGGTCGGCGATGTCGGTACGGGCGAGCTCGTCGGCGTCGGCGAGCAGGATCCTGGCGACGTCGAGGGCGACGTTGCCGTTCCCGACGACGACCACGCGCTCGGCGGAGAGGTCGATCGCGTCCGGCGCCGCGTCCGGGTGGGCGTTGTACCAGGCGACGAAGGACCGCGCGGAGATCGTGCCGGGCAGCTCCTCTCCCGGCACGGCCAGGGTGCGGTCGGCGGCGGCCCCCACCGCGTAGATGACGGCGTCATGGTGCGCGGCCAGCTCCTGCGGGGTGACGTCGGCGCCCACCTTGAGCCCGAGGTGCATGCGCACCCGCGGATGCGTGTGGAAGCGCGCGAAGGTCTCGCCGACCTTCTTGGTCGCGGGGTGGTCCGGTGCCACGCCGTAGCGTATGAGCCCGCCGGCCACCGGAAGCCGGTCGATCAGCGTCACTTCGGCGCTGGTGTGCAGCAACAGGTCCTGCACGGCGTACATCCCGGCCGGTCCGGTGCCGACGACGGCGACCTTCAGCGGGGCGAAGTCCGACGGCAGGACGCGCGGGAAGGACGGCTCGTCCCAGACGTGGAAGTTCGGCCCGTCCGGCGCGCTCTCGGGCGCCTTTCCCTCGTAGTACGCGGAGTTGATCTCGGCGTACTCCTGCTGCGCGGCGGGCAGGCCGTCCACCGGGAAGATCGCGTCGACCGGGCAGGCGTCGGCGCAGGCTCCGCAGCCGATGCAGGTCGTCGGGTCGATGTGCAGCATCTCGGTGCTGCCGAACGCCCGTTCCTGCGGCGTCGGGTGGATGCAGTTGACCGGGCAGACGGCGACGCAGGTGGCATCGGTGCAGCAGGTCTGGGTGATGGCATAGGTCATGGTGGCGGCTCGACTCGTTCGGCTCGGATCGACTGAGGCGGGTCAGATGAGGTTGGCGCGCTTGTAGAAGGCCAGCGCCGGCTTGGTGAGGAGCCGGGAGGAGGCGAGGAACTCCATCAGGCCCGAACAGCTCGACCGCATCATGGACTTGTGGTGCTCGTTGGCCTTCGCCTCGGCGACGGCGCGCTTCTCGTCGAGCCCCGCGTTCGCGTACACCTTGCGGTTCACCATGCTGGTGACGATGTAGTACGACGCGACCGCGATGACGAACGCGTTGATCTGCCGGCGCACCCGCCCCGCGCCCACGAGCCGCTTGCGCGTCTGGTCACGGGCGAACTTCATGTGCCGCGACTCCTCGACCACATGGATGTTGTTGATCGTGCGGACGAACGGCGCGACGCGCTCGTCCCGCATCCAGTCGCGCTGCATGACGTCGAGCACCTCTTCGGCCACCAGGATCGCCGCGTACGCCGCCTCGCCGAAGGCCAGCGTCTTGAACGCGCGGCCGAGTTCCATGACGGCACGGTGCGGCCGGTAGGCGGGCGCTCCCAGCTTCTGGGCGCCGCGGGCGAACATGATCGAGTGGCGGCACTCCTCGGCGATCTCCGTGAGCGCCCACTGGACCTCGGCGCTCGTGGGGTCCTTCGCGTACACGTCGCGCAGCACCATCTGCTGCAGGATCATCTCGAACCAGATGCCCGTGCTGGCCACCGACGCGGCTTCCTGACGCGTCAGTTCCTTGCGCTGCGCCTCGGTCAACTCCTGCCAGTACGCGGTGCCGTAGAGGGAGCTCCACTCCGGGCTCGCGCCGTGGAAGTCGCGATCGAGCGGCGTCTCCCAGTCGACCTCGGTGGCCGGGTCGTACGCCAGCACGGCGGCCGAATCGAGCAGCCGCCGGGCCACGTCGTCGTCCTGGGAGTTGCCCTGGGTGCGGTCCTGGGAGTGCCCCTGTGCGGTCGGCCGAACAGTGCTGCTTGCCATGCTGCGGCTCCTTGACTCGGAGGTGTGCGCCAACGTCGAGGCAACGGGCCGCCGCGCCGTCCAGCAACGCCGCCGGAGCCCTTGTTGACGGACCGTATAACAAGGGGACGGGGCTGGCCTACCCCCGAGTAAGAACTATCTGAGGGCTTCTACCCACCGCGACAAGGCAGGGCAATCAGCAACTGAGCCGCACCCGCACGCGCCTCACGCGCCGGTTCCGGAGACCCCGAGATCGCGGCCGTGGTCATGGCCCCTTCCGCCAGCAGGACCAACGGGACGACCACCCCCTCCGACCGCCCCTCGGCCGCCACAAGCCCGGCCACATAGTCACGGAAGGCGTCCTTGTGCGCGCGGACCGCATCGGCCACCGCCGGGTCCACGGCGCCGAGTTCGCCGAAGGAGTTGATGAAGGCGCAGCCGCGGAAGTCCGGCTCGGAGAACCACTCGTACAGCCAGTCGTAGACCGCGAGGAGACGGCTCTCCCCTGCGGGCCTACCGTCCACGTACTCGGCCAGCCGCGCCCGCCAGCGGCGATCGCGCCGCTCAAGGCAGGCAAGAACCAGCTCTGACTTCGACGGAAAGACCTGGTAGAGCCGCTTGAGGGAGACCCCGGACGCCGCACGGACCTGATCCATGCCCACGACCTGGACGCCACGCTCGTAGTAGAGCGCTTCGGCGGCGTCGAGCACGCGGGCTTCCGCCTCGGCACGATCCATGAGAGCCCCAGACCCGGAGAAGGAGAACGAACGTTCTTCGACGGTACTACGGGCCGACGGGCGGCCGCACCCTTGCGAGAGAACGTGCGTTCTCCTATCGTGGCGGACCACAGCGGAGAACGATCGTTCTCCCGATCGTCCGGAAGCGAGGCCCTCCGATGACCGCACGACCGCCCGTCCCCCCGTTCACACACGAGACCGCCACCGAGAAGGTCCGCCTTGCCGAGGACGGCTGGAACAGCCGTGACCCCGAGAAGGTGGCCCTGGCCTACACGGAGGACTCGCGCTGGCGGAACCGTGCCGAGTTCGTCACCGGGCGCGATGCCATCGTCGCCTTCCTGTCCCGCAAGTGGGACCGCGAGCTCGACTACCGGCTGATCAAGGAGCTGTGGGCCCACGAGGGCAACCGCATCGCGGTGCGTTTCGCGTACGAATGGCACGACGACTCCGGGCACTGGTTCCGCTCGTACGGGAACGAGAACTGGGAGTTCGACGACCACGGCCTGATGCGCGTGCGCCACGCGTGCATCAATGACCTGCCCATCGCGGAGTCCGACCGCAAGTACCACTGGCCGCTGGGTCGCCGCCCCGACGACCACCCCGGGCTCAGCGACCTCGGTCTGTGACGGCCGACATCGGCGCGTTCGGCGAGGCGCAGAAGACCCGCTTCCGCGACCAGTCCACCGACTGGCACCTCACGGCCGTCAAGCCGGGCAAGGAGTGGTGACACGGCTGTCCCTGGCCGATGTCGGCCAGGGACAGAGCCGTACTACGCGCCGCTCGCGTCCAGCATGTCCTCGCGCTCCACGATCTTCACGCGCTCACGGCCCTGCGGCTCACCCAGCGCCTTCTCCGCGGCGTCGAGGCGGTACCAGCCGTCCCACGTGGTGAAGCGGACCTCCCGCTCGCCGAGGAAAGCGTCCACGGCCTCCGGGTCGGGCGACGCGGGGGTGTGCAGACGGTCGTTCGCGTGGTCGTCGAGGAGGCTGGCGACCGTCTCGTTGGCGTCGCCCTTGGTGTGACCGATGAGGCCCACGGGACCGCGGCGGATCCAGCCGGTGACGTACGTCGACTGGAGGTGCTCCCCGGTCTCCTCGATGACCCGGCCGCCCTTGTCGGGGACGGTGCCCGACTCGACGTCCCAGGGCAGCTTGGGCAGTTCGTCGGAGAGGTAGCCGACGGCGCGGTAGACGGCGCCGAGGTCCCAGTCCTTGAACTCGCCGGTGCCCTTGACGTTGCCGGTGCCGTCGAGGGCGGTGCGCTCGGTGCGCAGACCGACGACCTTGCCGTCCTCGCCAAGGATCTCGGTGGGCGACTCGAAGAAGTGCAGGAAGAGCTTGTGCGGGCGGTCGCCGATGTCGCGGATGGCCCAGTTCTCGAGGGTCTTGGCGACCATGTCGGCCTGCTTGTTGCCGCGCCGGGTGGCGATCGAGCCGTCGTCGTAGTCGATGTCCTCGGGGTCGACGATGACCTCGATGTTCGGGGAGTGGTCGAGCTCCCGCAGCTCCATGGGGCTGAACTTCGCCTGCGCGGGCCCGCGGCGCCCGAAGACGTGGACCTCCAGGGCCTTGTTCGCCTTGAGGCCTTCGTGGACGTTCGCCGGGATCTCGGTCGGCAGGAGCTCGTCCGCGGTCTTGGCGAGGATGCGCGCCACGTCGAGGGCCACGTTGCCGACGCCCAGGACGGCGACCTTCTCGGCCTCCAGCGGCCAGGTCCGCGGCACGTCCGGGTGCCCGTCGTACCAGGAGACGAAGTCCGCGGCACCGTGGGAACCGTCGAGGTCGATGCCGGGTATGTCGAGGGCCCGGTCGGCGGTCGCGCCGGTGGAGAAGATCACCCCGTCGTAGAAGGTGCGCAGGTCGTCGAGGCTGATGTCGCGCGGGTAGTCGACGTTGCCGAAGAGGCGGATCTGCGGCTTGTCGAGCACCTGGTGCAGGGCCGTGATGATGCCCTTGATGCGCGGGTGGTCGGGGGCGACGCCGTAGCGGATCAGGCCGAAGGGGGCCGGCATCCGCTCGAAGATGTCGATGGACACACCGGGGTCGGCAGCCACTGCGGATTTCAGCAGCGCGTCGGCAGCATAGATCCCGGCCGGGCCGGCTCCGACTATGGCTACCCGCAGAGGGCGAGGCATGTTCAGGTTCCCTTCGAGCGGTGGGTGACTCGACGGGAAGCCTAAACTAAGGCAAGCCTTAGTTAGTAATCGGGTTGGCTTTATGACCCCATAAGGCTGCCTTATGGGTCGGCGGACGGCAAAGACCCCGGACCAGCAAAGGCCCCGATGGGCGACCCCTGCCCGGCGGCGCCCACCTCCTCCCGCCGCCGCGCAGGAGGCGGGCCGCTTCGACGCGGGACGAGGGCAACCGGCCCGGTACGCCCCTCGACGGGCTCGGCACACTCAAGGCGGAGCGGCGCGGGCTCGCGCCGCTCGGGGCGTACATGGGCATGGCGGTGGCCGGGTGCGGGCCCGACGAGATGGGCATCGGGCCGGTGTTCGCGATCCCCGGACTCCTCAAGGAGCACGGGCTCTCGGTCGACGACATCGGGTTGTGGGAGCTGAACGAGGCGTTCGCCTCGCAGGCGGTGCACTGCCGGGACGCCCTCGGCATCGACCCGAGCGGTGCAATGTCGACGGCGGCGCGATCGCGGTCGGCCACCCGTACGGCATGACCGGAGCACGACTGGTCGGCAACGCGCTCATTGAGGGGCGGCGGCGCGGCGTCCGCCATGTGGTGATCACCATGTGCGTCGGCGGCGGGATGGGTGCGGCGGGGCTCTTCGAGGTGCTGTGAGACGGAGACGCCGTGAACCAGAGCCTGGCGCCCGTGTCACACGGGCGCCAGGCTCTCCCGGTCCGTACGTGCGCGCCGTCATAGCCCGTAGTGGGTAACGAGTCCCCAGGCCTGGTCGACCATGCGGTCGATGTAGGCGGTGCTCGGCGGGCCGCCCTCCGCGGCGTTGCGGGGCTCGTCGCGGGCCCGGCGCAGGACGCCCTCGCCGATGATGGCGATCTTCCACACCGCGAGTACGTGCCAGAAGCCCAGCTCCGGCCCGACCTCGCGGCCGCTCACCTGTGCGTACGTGGTGATGAGCGCGTCGCGCCTGCTGAACCCGGGCAGTGCGGTCACGCCCAGGGCAGGGCGCGCGGCCGGGACCTCGCCGGGCTCCGGCCAGTAGGCGAGCAGGGTGCCCAGGTCGGCCATCGGATCGCCGAGCGTCGACAACTCCCAGTCCAGGGCGGCCCGTACGGCGCCAGTGCTCGGCGAGCAGATGACGTTGCGTACGTGCAGGTCGCCGTGGACGAGGGAGAGCGTGTGCCGTGCGGGAACGCGTCGGCGCAGCAGCTCGGTGAGCCGGTCGAGGGAGGGCAGGTCGCGGGTGGGGCTCTGCTCCCACTGCCGGGACCATCGTTTCAACTGGCGCTCGGCGTAAGGGCGGTGGCTCGCGAGGTCGCTGAGCCCGGTCTGCTCCAGGTCCACGGCGTGGATCGCGGCGAGGGTGCGGGCGAGCGAAGAGCCCACGCCGGTGCGGACGGGAAGGGGCAGCGCCCGCGCGATCTCCACGCTGTCGAGCACGGCCCCCTCGACGTACTCCATGACCAGTTGGTCGACGCCCGCCTCGCCGCGCAGGCCGACCACCGCGGGCACGGGGACCTGGGTGTCGGCGAGTGCCGCCAGGATGCGGTGCTCGCGGGCGATGTCGTGCGCCGTGGGCAGCAGCGGGCCGTGCGGGGGACGGCGCAGCACCCAGCTGGAGCCGCCGGCGTCGTCGACGCGGTAGGTGAGGTTGCTCTGGCCGAGGCCGACGCGCCGGGCGGTGAGCGGCCCGGTCACCTGCTCGCCGCGCCCGGCCAGCCATGCGGCGAGCGCTTCGAGATCAATGTCCCGCGCCGCCCCTGCCCGGGCGTCGGCCGCCCTCATACGGCTCCTGGTCCGAGGAGTTGCCCTCCATCGACGACGAGGGTCTCGCCGGTGATCCAGCGCGCGCCGTCCCCGGCGAGGAAGGCGATCGCGGAGCCGATGTCCTCCGGTTCGCCGATCCGGCCGAGCGGGGTCGCCGCGGCGACCGTCGCCTCGCGCTCCTGCCACAGCGCCTCGGCGAGCCGGGTCCGTACGACGCCGGGGGCGATGGCGTTGACCCGGACCTTCGGGGCGAGTTCCAGGGCGAGTTGCTTGGTGAGGTGGATGAGCGCGGCCTTCGAGACGTGGTAGATCCCGACGTCGGCGGCGACCGAATAGCCGCCGATCGAGGCGGTGTTGACGACGCAGCCGCCGTGCTCACCCATCCACGCCTTCACCGCGAGCGACGTCCACAGGATCGGCGCCCACAGGTTGACGTCCATCGTCTTGCTGAAGCGGCCGTGGTCCTGGTCGATGACCGGGCCGTGCGCCGGGTTCGTGCCCGCGTTGTTGACGAGGATGTCGAGCCGCCCGTACGTCCCGATGACGAAGTCGACGCAGGCGCGCGCGGCCTCCTCGTCGGTGGCGTGCGCGCCGAACCCGACCACGTCGTCGCCGAGTTGGGCGGCAGCCTCCTTGGCGCGCTCCTCGCTGCGGGAGGTCACGACGACCTGTGCGCCCTGGTCGCGCAGGGCCGCGGCGGCCGCGAGGCCGATGCCTCGCGACGCGCCGGTGACTACGGCGACCTTGCCGTCCAGCGGCCCGCTCACCGCGCGGCCCGCTCGTTCTCGCGGCGGCGCAGCTCGCGCACCGCGATGGTGCGCTTGTGCACCTCGTCGGGGCCGTCGGCGAGACGCAGGGTGCGCAGATGGGCGTACATGCTGGCGAGCGGGAAGTCGTCGGACACTCCCCCGCCGCCGTGCACCTGGATGGCGCGGTCGACGACCTTCAGGGCCACCTCGGGAGCGGCGACCTTGATCGCGGCGATCTCCGTGCGGGCCTGCTTGTTGCCGACGGTGTCCATCAGGTACGCGGCCTTGAGGGTGAGAAGGCGCGCCATGTCGATCTCGATGCGGGCCTCGGCGATCCAGTCCTGGATGTTGGCCCGCTCGGCAAGCGGCGCACCGAACGTCGTACGCGACTGGGCGCGGTCGATCAACAGGTCCAGGGCGCGCTCGGCCATACCGATGGAACGCATGCAGTGGTGGATGCGGCCGGGGCCGAGCCGCGCCTGGCTGATCATGAAGCCGTCGCCCTCGCCCGCGAGCAGTGCGGTGACCGGCACGCGTACGTTCTCGAAGAGCACCTCGGCGTGGCCCTCGCGGTCCTGGTAGCCGAAGACCGGAAGGCCGCGCAGGACGGTGACGCCGGGGGTGTCGAGGGGCACGACCATCATGCTCTGCTGGCGGTGGCTCGGTCCTTCAGGATCGGTCTTGCCCATCACGATCAGGACCTTGCAGTTCTGGTGCAGGGCGTTGGAGGTCCACCACTTGCGGCCGTTGAGGACGTACGCGTCGCCGTCGCGCTCCATCCGCATCTCGATGTTGCGGGCGTCGGAGCTTGCGACCGCCGGCTCGGTCATCGCGAACGCGGAGGCGATCTCACCCGCGAGCAGCGGCTTGAGCCACTTCTCCTTGTGCTCCTCGGTGCCGAAGAGGGTGAGCACCTCCATGTTGCCGGTGTCCGGGGCGTTGCAGTTGGTGGCCTCGGGTGCCAGGTGGGCGCTGCGGCCCATGATCTCGGCGAGCGGCGCGTACTCCAGGTTGTTCAGTCCTGGACCCCATTCGGGGTGCGGGTGGAAGAGGTTCCACAGCCCTTGCTTCTTCGCCTCGGTCTTCAGCTCCTCGATGACCGGGGGCTGGAAGTGCGGATCGCCGGACTCGGCCATCTGCGCCTCGTAGACGGCCTCTGCGGGGTAGATGTGCTCGTCCATGAAGGCGAGCAGCTTGTCCTGGTACTCCTTGGCACGGTCGGAAAGGTCGAACACGAATCCTCCAACGGTCGGATGCTCACGGTGTCACTGGTCGGCCGGTGGCGCGAGAAGCCGCGCGAGTGCGGCGGCCGTCGTCGCGGCGTCGCGGTGCACGACGCCGACGATGCCGATGCGGTGCGCCGCGGTGATGTTCTGTTCCAGGTCGTCGACCATCACGGTGTCCTGAGGGCGTGCGCCGAGGCGCTCGCACGCGATGGCGTAGGCGCGGCGCGACGGCTTGCGCACGCCGATCTCGCCGGACACGGTCACGGCGTCGAACATGGCGGGCAGGTCGAAGCCCGCGTAGCAGTCGTCGCCCAGGGAGTTGGACAGCAGACCGACGCGGTGTCCGTCGGCCCGCACCTTCGCCACGAGGGCGATCATGTCCGGGTCCGGGCGCAGTTGCGCCTGCATCCGGCCCACCAGGCCCTCGCCCACGGCCGGCACGCCGTGGGCCCGCAGCCGCGCGGCGAAGCCCTCCTCGAACTCCCGCTCCCCGATACGCCCTTCCTCGTGCGCCACAAGGAGCGCGCTGCTCTCCTCGTCCTTCGACAGGAGCCGTAGCAACAGCCGCCGCTCACAGCCGAGTTCCGCGCTCAGCTCCTCGAAGGCGGCGACCACGCTGGTGGTGAGCACGCCGCCGAAGTCGAACAGGACGGCGCTGCGGGCCCGTTCCTCGCTCATCGCACTGCCTCCTGGTAGCGCCGCATGCCGCGCAGCCACCGGTCGTAGTCGCTGCCCTTGTGCCGGAAGAAGTCGAGCACCTGCGGATGCGGAAGCACGAGGAACCGCTCGTCCCCGACCGCCTCCATCACACGGTCGGCGACATCGAGGGGTGCAAGGACCTCTCCCGCGTCCAACACGGCCTGGGCGGCCGCCCGTTCGGAAGGATTGTCCGACCGCGTTCCCGCCATGAGCAGCTCGGTCTCGACTCCCTGCGGGCACAGGCAGCTCACCCGTACGCCTTCGTTTCCGTACGTCACCGAGAGCCACTCGGCGAACGCGACCGCTCCGTGCTTGCTGACGGCGTACGTCGCCGAGCCGATCTGCGTGAGCAGGCCCGCGGCCGACGCCGTGCTGAAGAAGTAGCCGCTGCCGCGCTCCACCCAGCCCGGCACGAGGAGTTTCGCTGCGCGCACGTGCGCCATCACGTTGACGTCGAGTGCCCGGCTCCATTCCGCCTCGCTCGCGTCGAGCCCCGGGCCGCCGCCGACTCCGGCATTGGCGAAGTACAGGTCGACAGGACCGAAGCGCTCACCGGCCGCCGCGATCAGACGCTCCAGGTCTGCCGTCGACGCGGCGTCCGCCGCGTCACCGGACACCCGCTCCGCCCCGTGCGCGCCGGCCAGCCGCTTCACCGTCACTGCGAGCCGGTCGGCGTCGAGGTCGGTCAGCAGGACGCCCCGAGCGCCGTGCTCGAGGAGGCGTTGCGCGATGGCGGCACCGATGCCGCCCGCCGCGCCCGTGACGATCGCGACTCTCCCGTTGATCTCCACGAACTCTCCCACTCGGTAGCGCGAAGTCGGCTGAATCTGCCTTGGCGTCCCCTCACCATAGTTGAATCCGATGTCAACTTCAATGCTTGTGGAGCGCCGGGAGGTCCGGGTCGATGGCGCGCTTGAGGATCTTCCCGGTCGGGTTGTAGCCGCCGCGGATCACGAGGTCCTTCTTGCGGTCGACGATGCGCAGGTCACCCTCGTCGTCCGTGGCACCGAGGTCGCCGGTGTGCAGCCATGTGCACCTCACCGACCCGGCCGGGCGGCAGTTCACGCCCTTCGTCGTCGCGTACGGAGATCGCGCAGCCCGGTGAAGTCGGCTTCGGTGTCGTCGGCGGCACGCAGCAGGGCGTTCCACATGGTGGGCACCCCCGAGATGAAGGTGGGGCGGTCCCGGTCGATCAGGGTCAGCATGGACGGCGTAGCGGCAGGGCGGTCACGGCGCGGTCATCGGCGGTGATGGCGTGCACCTCGCAGAACCTCGCCGCGCAGGCGTCGAGATTGCCGTGCGTGAGCTGGGCGCCCTTGGGCTGCCCGAGGCCCGGCAGCAACTCCCAGTACGGGAGCGCCAGTTCGTCCGCGGCCTGCTCGGGCGCCGGAGTGGTCCCGTGCCAGCCCAGGACGAGCACCGCGCCCGCGTCGTCCCCGATGTACGCCAGATCCCGCCGCGTGGCCATGGTGTTGGCGGTGACGGCGACGGCTCCCGCCGCGAGGATTCCGTAGCAGGCGAAGACGAACTCGGGCACGGACGGCGCGACGAACAGCACTCGGTCGCCGGGCCGTACGCCGTGCTCGCCGCTCAGGCGGCCCCGCGACGGCGGCGACCCGCTCACGGAGCCGTCCGTACGACCACGCGTCGGCGCCCTCGCCGCGCAGGGCGATGCGGTCGGGCGCGGAGTCGGCGTGGTTCCACACAGCTGTGGCGGCGTTGGGCATGCGGTGGCCTTCCGTGCGTCACTTGGGGTCGAGGGGGCGGAACGCGGGTGCGCGGCGCTCCAGGTAGCTGGTGACGCCCTCGGTGGCGTCGGGATGCCGGAAGGCCTCCAGCATGAGGGCGTCCGCCGTGCCGGCGGCCGTGGCGAAGTCGGTGTCGAGCGCCTGGAGGACCTGCCGCTTCATGACGCTCATGGACGCGGGCGAGCACCAGGTGGCCAGGTCCGTGGCGTAGTCGACCGCCGCGTCGAGGAGCAGCTCCGGCTCGACGACCCTGTTGACCAGACCCATCTCGTACGCCTCGGTCCCGCGCACCACGCGCCCGGAAAGGAGCAGGTCCATGGCCCGTCCTGGCCCCACGAGCCGGGGCAGCAGCCAGGCGATGCCGTACTCGGCGATCAGGCCGCGCCGCGCGAACGCCGTGGTGAGCTTGGCGTCCGGCGTGCTCAGACGGATGTCGCAGTACAGGGCCTGGACGAGGCCTAGGCCGGCCGCGGCCCCGTTGATCGCCGCTATCAGCGGTTTGCGCAGGGTCAGCGGGAACCAGCGGGGGCGCTCCCGCTTCGGCAGGTCCAGCGCGGCCAGGTCCGTCGCCGCGCCGACCTCGCCGACCTGCCGCAGGTCGTCCATGTCCGCTCCGGCGCAGAAGCCGCGCCCCGCTCCG
Organism: Streptomyces sp. NPDC086554; assembly: GCF_040686095.1. Lineage (NCBI taxonomy): Bacteria > Bacillati > Actinomycetota > Actinomycetes > Kitasatosporales > Streptomycetaceae > Streptomyces > Streptomyces sp. NPDC086554. The sequence continues at coordinate 144,141 of NZ_JBFBJK010000018.1, read as the reverse complement.
GTCAGGACGATCGCGCGCACCTCGGGGTCGGCGTCCGCCTTGGCGAGCAGCGCGAAGCAGCGGTCTTCCAGTTCGTCGTTCCAGGCGTTCAGCCGCTCCGGGCGGTTCAGCGTCAGTACGAGCACGGGTCCCCGCCGCTGGGCGATGACCGTTTCCCGCTGCGGCGTCCGACTGCCGCCACTCACTGTCGTGACACTCACTGTCGTGGCCTCCTTTTGAACGCTTCGCGCTCCGCGCCGTGGCCCGCCCTGTATATTTGAACCCAACGTCAAGTTCAATACTTTGAACACGCCCCTCACCAGCGGGAGTTCCGCACATGACGACACACATGCCGATCACCGAGTGGGAGAGCGTCGCGGCGAGGGACGTCGCGACCAACGGCATCACGCTCCGGGTCTTCGAGCATGGGGAGAGCCACCCCGGCAAGCCTCCGGTGGTCCTGTGCCACGGCTTTCCGGAGCTCGCGTTCTCCTGGCGGCACCAGGTCCGCGCGCTCGCGGCCGCGGGACACCGCGTCCTGGTCCCCGACATGCGGGGGTACGGCGGCAGTTCACGCCCCGAGGACGCCGACGCGTACGACGCACTGACTCTCTGCGCCGACCTGGCCGGGCTCCTGGACGACGTCGGGGCGGACGACGCGGTCTTCGTGGGGCACGACTGGGGTTCCGCCATCGTCTGGCAGATGGCCTTGGCGTACCCGGAGCGGGTGCGCGCCGTGGTGGGGATGAGCGTGCCGGTGACGCCGCGCGCTCCTGCCCCTCCGCTGCCGATCCTGCGCTCACGCCTCGGCGACGACTTCTACATCGTGTGGTTCCAGGAGCCGGGCGTCGCCGACCGTGCCCTGAGCGCGAACGTGCGCAGGACCCTCGTCACCAAGGAGATCTACTCCGCCGCGTGGGCCGCGAAGCCCGACGAGCAGCTGCCGCCTCCCCCGTGGCTGAGCGACGAGGAGCTCGCGTACTACGTGAAGGCGTTCGAGGAGACGGGGTTCACCGGCGGCCTCAACTACTACCGCAACATGGACCGCACCTGGGCGCTCACCGAGCACCTGGACGGCCGGCTCATCGCACAGCCGTCGCTCTTCATCACCGGCTCGAAGGACCCCGTGGGGAAGTTCATGCCCACACACGGACTCGACCGCGTCCTCACCGATCTGCGCGGCCACGTCGTCCTGGAGGGGGCGGGTCACTGGATCCAGCAGGAGCGCGCCGACGAGGTGAACGCCGCTCTCCTCGAGTTCCTCGCAGGCCTCGGCTGATAGCATCCGCAGCCACCGGTTACGTATGTGTTCGAACGACAGTGAATGGATCGCATTGGCTGCCCAGGCCCCGGCCGCAGACGGCGGCCAGAAGCAACCGATCACACCGCGCAGCGCACGGGGCGTCAGGACGCGCAACGCCCTGATCACGGCCGCCCGTGAGGTCTTCGAGCGTGACGGGTATCTGGACGCCCGGATCACGGACATCTCCAAGGCGGCCCATGTCGCCTCCGGGTCCTTCTACACGTACTTCAACAGCAAGGAAGAGATCTTCCAGGCGCTCGTCGAGCAGGTGCAGGAGGAGATGCTCCACCCGCACCTGCGCGAGCGCACCGGGATCACCGACACCCGCGAGCTCATCGACGCCTCGAACCGCGAGTATCTGCGCGCGTACAAGAAGAACGCGCGCCTGATGGCGCTGTTCGAGCAAGTCGCCCAGATCGACGAGCAGTTCATGGCGCTGCGCATCGAGCGCGGCAACGCCTTCGCCCGCCGCAACGCCAAACTGATCAGCGCGCTGCAGGAGAACGGCGAGGCCGACACCAGCCTGGATCCGCTGGTGACGGCGCACGCGCTGTCGGTCATGGTCAGCCGTATGGCGTACATGGTGTTCGTGCTGGGCCAGCGCATCCCCTTCGAGCGACTCGTCACGACGCTCAACAAGATCTGGGAGAACGGGCTTCAGCTCAAGGACGCCGCCGAACCGGAGGCATGACCAGGGGCGGCCGGTGGTCGCCTCAGAAGGGCTTGGTCGGCAGGTACTTGCCGTCCAGGGTGATGACGGCGCGCTCGCCGCCCTCGGGGTCGGCGACCTTCTTGACGTCCAGCTTGAAGTTGATCGCGCTGATGATGCCGTCGCCGAACTCCTCGTGGACCAGGGCCTTCAGCGTCGTGCCGTAGACCTGGAGCATCTCGTAGAAGCGGTAGATCGTCGGGTCGGTGGGGATACCGCCGTCGATGGAACCGCGGGTCGGGATGGTCTGCAGGAGCAGCGCGGCGTCGTCGTCCAGGCCCAGGATTTCGACGACGGCCTTCGCCGACTGCTCGGGCAGGGCGTGCTGGCCGAGCACGGCGGCGGTGACGAAGGCGACCGAGAAGCCGGCGGCGTCGGCGATCTGCTGCCAGGACAGGTCCTTGCGGAGCTTGGCCTCGACGGCGGTCGTGGCCAGGGTCTGACGGGCGGTGGGGTCGAACTGGGCGTGCACCATGGGTGGGGGTTCCTTCCGGGAGAGCGCCGCTCGCCGGACGGGCGGCGGCTTCTTCTGGTTCTTCTGGTTCTTCTGGTTCTTCTGGTTCAGGCCACGAGCGTGGGCGTGCGGCCGGTGGCGTCGAGTTCCTCGACGGTGCCGGTGGGGATGTCGTAGACCCAGCCGTGCAGGGTGAGCTTCCGCGCGGCCAGGGCGCGGGCCACCGAGGGGTGGGTGGCCAGGTTCGACAGCTGGGCGCGTACGTTCTCGCGCACCAGGGCCTCCACTTTGCGCTCGCCGGTCTCCGCGTCGACGCGGGCCCGTGAGGCGTCCGCGTGCCGCAGCCAGTCGGCAATCGCGGGAGCGGCGGTCAGGTCATGGTTCTCGGCGAGCGCGGTCATCGCGCCGCAGGCGGAATGACCGCACACCACGATGGCGGTGACGCCGAGTACGGCGACGGCGTACTCGATGCTGGCCGCGACGCCGTCCGAGCCGGGAGTGTGGGCGGGGACGAGATTGCCCGCGGTGCGGATCACGAACAGCTCACCCGGCTCGCTCTGGGTGATCAGCTCCGGCACCACCCGGGCGTCGGAGCAGCTGATGAACAGCGTCGTCGGCCGGTGCGTCGCGGCCAGCTCCGCGAAGAGCTCCGCCTTTGCCGGATAGACGTCGCGCCGAAATCGCGTGACGCCCTCGGTGAGGTCTGGCATGGTCACTCCCTTCCTGGCTGCCCGCTCTGTGGGGCGGCGCTGCCGCTCTGTGGGGCGGCGAGATCCACCATGCACGACCTGCACCTATAGCGTCCAAGACGTAATATCCATGACTTCTATCGATGTCATCTATAGCTGCGTCTATGATGGAGGGCATGGCCCCGGAGCTCCGTCATCTGCGCTATCTGCTCGCCGTCGCCGAGCACGCCAACTTCACCCGCGCCGCCGAGGAGCTGCGGGTGTCGCAGCCGACGCTGTCCCAGCAGATCAAGCAGCTCGAGCGCTCCGTGGGCACACAGCTCCTCGACCGCACCGGGCGGACCGTCCGGCTCACCGACGCCGGCGAGACCTATGCCCATTACGCCCGCAGGGCCCTGCGGGACCTCGCGGCGGCCGAGCGTGCCGTCCTGGACGTCGCCGATCTCTCCCGCGGGCATCTCCGACTGGCGATCACTCCGACGTTCACCGCCTACCTCGTCGGCCCCCTTGCCGCGGAGTTCCACAGCCGCCACCCCGGCATTACGCTGGACGTCAAGGAGATGACGCAGGAACGCATCGAGGCCGGGCTCCTCGCCGATGAGCTGGACCTCGGCATCGCCTTCCACGGCCCGCACGCCCCCGGCATCACCGCCACCACCCTGTTCACCGAGACTCTGGGCTTGGTCGTCGGCGCACAGGATCCCGGCACCGAGCGCCAAGCACCCCTACCCGTCGGCGAGTTGATGGAGCGTCAACTTGCGCTCCTCAGCGGCGACTTCGCCACCCGCACCCATATCGACGGCTACTTCACCGCGCACGGGGTGCGGCCACGCATCGCGGTGGAGGCCAACTCCATCCAGGCGCTCACCGAGATCGTCCGGCGCACCGACCTGGCGACGGTCCTGCCCGACGCCATCACGCACGACCACCCCCACCTGACCCCGGTCCCGTTGGATCCTCCCCTGCCGGCCCGCACCGTCACGCTCCTGCACCGCCACAGCGCCTACCGCAGCGCCGCGGCCCGTGCCTTCACCCACGTCACCGAGCAGCACGTCGCCGCCCGCGCCTACGCCCCCGCCTGAGGCGGCCGCCCCCAAGGCGCTTCGAGCGCCGCACGCAGCGCCGCGACCGCCGACCGGCCGATCCGCTCGGCGAGTTGATCCTCGAGCCCGTCGAGAATGCGCTCCGCCCGGCGGTGCACGCGCTCGCCCTCCGGGGTGCGACGGATCAGTCGGCGGCGGGCCGATTCGGGGTCGGGGGTCTGCTCCAGGAGCCCGGCGGAGACCAGTCCGTGTACGGCCTGGTGCGCGGTCTGCCGGGTGACGCCCATGCGCCGGGCGAGCTCGGAGACGGTGGTGCCCTCCTCGTCAAGGACTGCGAAGAGCTGAGCCTGGGTCGGGGACACAGGCGTCGCCCCCGCCCCCTCCAGGGCCGCGAGCAGAGCGTCGTCGAACCAGCGCCGGGCCGCGCCAAGGAGTTGCGGAAGGTTACTGCGGGTGGAAGTCATCAGGTCCTCGTGGCAGTCATCCGGTCCTCGGAGAAGCGGCGGATCCGCAGGTCGGACAGGCAGGAGCGGGACGGAGTCCATGACCGGCGGCCTTGCCCATCAGCGAACTCTCATGTCAGGCTACCTGACATTCACCACCGCCCGCCGCGCAGCCGATCGCCCCGGAGAGCTCATGACCATCGAGTACGCCACTCGCCACCGGAGTGCCTCACGCATCCCGGCGGACCCGGGCAAGCCGTACGTCATCGAGAAGGGCGAGGGCGATCGCGCCCACCTGTTCGGTGACCTGATCACCATCTACGCGGGCGGCGAGCAGACCGAGAACACCTTCAACTTCTTCACCTGCGAAGGCCCCAAGGGCGACATCATCCCGGCCCATCTGCACCGCGACACCTACGAGGTCTTCTACGTCACCCAGGGCGCGGTCCGGCTGTTCGTCGAGGACACCGATGGCCACCAGGAGGAGAAGCTCCTCACCCCGGGCGACTTCGGCTTCGTACCGAAGAACTGCCCGCACGCCTACCGGATGGAGCGCCACCACAGCCAGATCGTCGGCGTCGCCGCCGGGCCCGGCGGCACCTTCGAGCGGTTCTTCGAGACCCTCGGCGCACCCGCCGAACAACTCGGGCTGCCCCACGAGCCCGTCGTCCCCGCCCCGCACCAATTCGCCTCCGTCCCCCAGCAGTACGATGTCCGTTTCCTGCCCGACCACCAGTGGAGCACCCAGTGACGGCCGACCGCCCCAGCCTCTTCCAGGTAATCGGCGTACCTCACCCGGACATCGCGGCGCTGCCGCCCGCCGCCCCTTGCGAGCCGGGCGTCAGCGTGCTGCGCGGGATCCCCTACGACGTGCCCGAGGGCAGCCGCCCGCTGGAACTCGACCTGTGGCTGCCCGAAAAGGCCGGCCAATCCCCCACGCCCGCCCCGCTGGTGCTCTTCGTGCACGGCGGTGCGTGGCGCCGGGGGCGGCGCGACGACATGGGACTGCACACGCGCTCGTTCTCGCCCGGGCCCTTCGCGCGCATCGCGGCGGCGGGCTTCGCGGTCGCCTGCGTCGACTACCGGCTCAGCGGTGAGGCCGTCTTCCCCGCCCCGCTTGACGACCTGCGCGCCGCCCTGCGGTGGCTCACGCTGCGCTCCGACGAGCTCGGCATCGACACCGGGCGGACGGTGGTGTGGGGAGAGTCCGCGGGCGGGCACCTCGCCTCCCTCCTCGCGCTCACCCACACCGAACCGCCGATCGCGGGCGGCGTCATCTGGTACGCGCCGAGCGATCTGACCACCGCCCGCGGCGGCTACGACCCGTCGAACCCCGCATCCCCCGAAGCGCTACTGCTCGGCGCGGCCCCCGCCGCCGTGCCCGAACTCGCCCGCGCGGCCAGCCCGCTCGCCCAGGCCCACTCCGACGCACCGCCGCTGCTCCTCGTACACGGCGAGGACGACTCCATGGTCAGCCGCACCCACAGCGAGGCCCTGGCGGATCGCCTGCGGGAGGCGGGCGCACCCGTCGAACTCTGGACGATCCCGGGCTCCGACCACGTCTGGTACGGACTGACCGAGGCCGAGGCGGAGGACATCTTCAGCCGCTCACTCGCCTTTGTTCAGGCAAGCCACCTCTGAACCCGGTGACGGCACCCGGTCGCACCGTGGAGGTGAGCGCCACCAACGGCCGTTCACCCGGTGGTCGGCTGTGGCCTGACCGTCAGCATCTGGTGTGCGTAGCCGACGGGTCCCTTGACGTCGTGCAGGACGGTGCTGGTGACGCCGTGGCCCGAGTCTCCGAAGGCGACGGTGGTGTCGAGGCCGGTCCAGCGGCCTTCGGGCTGCCGGTACAGGTGCAGGGTCAGGTCGACGTTCGGGTACATCCAGGCGGTGGGCGGCTGGCGTACGGCGATGCCGTTGGCGGTGTCGACGAGGCCCACGTACGACGCGAGCGGGCTTGCGCTCTCGCCCGCGACGAGGTCAAGTGCCGTGGCGATCCAGGCGGTTGTACGTCCCGGCTCCGGCGGGGACAGCGGACGTACGTCGATGGAGGCGATGAACCGCCGGGCCATAGGACGGCCATCTCCCACGGGGCGACCTCGGCGGGCGGGGTGAGCGGGGCCGGGGCGCCGCCCGCGACGGCGCTCGTGTCGAGCGCGGCAAGCAGCCAGGCGCGGGAGCGGACCACCGCTCGTCCTGCGACCAGCACGGTGGCCTCGATCAGCTCGATGGTGCGGCCGGGGCGGACGGTCTCCACCTGGATCTCGCACTCGTCGAGCGCGAGGCGCCCCAGGATGTCGAAGCTGATCCGGCCGATGACCAGGCCGGTGCCCTCGGTCCTTTCGGCCAGATGGCGTTCGATGGCGTGGACCACGAGGCCGCCGAGCGGACTGAAGTGCAGCTCGTCGGGGTCCCAGGCACCGCTCGCGTGGGCGGTGGGCTTGTAGCGGTGCTCGTCTATCCGCTCGTAGTAGCTGTCCGGAACCGGTGCGCCGGTGTTCAACTGGCCTCCCCTGTCGGTGATTCAAGATCGTACGACGCCCGCTGTCCGCGCCCGCACGCAGAACGGCGTCCGGGCCGACCCACAGGGGCCGGCCCGGACGCCGTCATCTGACGCGTCAGCTGCCTCGGACGCGTCGGACGCCTCAGGCCAGGTCGAACCGGTCGAGGTTCATGACCTTGTCCCACGCCTTGACGAAGTCCTTCACGAACTTCCCCTTCGCGTCATCGCTCGCGTAGACCTCGGCGACCGCGCGCAGCTCGGAGTTCGAGCCGAAGACGAGGTCGGCACGCGTACCGGTCCACTTGACCTCGCCCGTGGCGGCGTCGCGGCCCTCGAAGGTGTCCTGGGCCTCGGACGTCGACTTCCACACCGTGCCCAGGTCGAGCAGGTTGACGAAGAAGTCGTTGGTCAGCGTCCCGGGGTTGGTGGTGAGGACGCCGTGCTTCGACTGCTGGTGGTTGGCGCCGAGGACGCGCAGGCCACCGACGAGGACCGTCAGCTCGGGAGCGCTGAGGGTCAGCAGGTTCGCCTTGTCGAGGAGCAGGTACTCGGCTCCGAGGCGGTTGCCCTTGCCGATGTAGTTGCGGAACCCGTCGGCGGACGGCTCGAGCGCGGAGAAGGACTCCACGTCCGTCTGCTCCTGCGACGCGTCCGCGCGGCCCGGCGTGAACGGGACCTCGATGTCGACGCCGCCGTCCTTGGCGGCCTGCTCGACACCGGCGGCGCCCGCGAGCACGATCAGGTCGGCCAGCGAGACCTGCTTGCCGCCGCTCTGCGCCGAGTTGAAGGAATCCTTGATCCCCTCCAGGGTTCGCAGCACGGTCGCAAGATCGTCGGGCTGGTTGACCTCCCAGCCGCTCTGCGGCTCCAGGCGGATGCGGGCACCGTTGGCGCCGCCGCGCTTGTCGCTGCCGCGGAAGGACGAGGCCGACGCCCACGCGGTGGACACCAGCTGGGAAACCGTCAGGTCCGATGCGAGGACCTGGCTCTTGAGGGCAGCGATGTCCGCCGCGTCGACGAGCTCGTGCGTGACCGCGGGCAGCGGGTCCTGCCACACCAGCTGCTCCTCCGGGACCTCCGGGCCGAGGTAGCGCACGATCGGGCCCATGTCACGGTGGGTCAGCTTGAACCACGCGCGAGCGAAGGCGTCGGCGAACTCCTCGGGGTTGTCCTTGAAGCGACGCGAGATCTGCTCGTAGGCCGGGTCGAACCGGAGCGAGAGGTCGGTCGTGAGCATCGTCGGCGCGTGCGTCTTCGACGCGTCGAAGGCGTCCGGGACGGTGCCCGCACCCGCGCCGTCCTTCGGCCGGTACTGGTACGCACCGGCAGGGCTCTTGAACAGCTCCCACTCGTAGCCGAAGAGGATCTCGAAGAAGCTGTTGTCCCAGGTGATCGGGGTGTTCGTCCAGATGCCCTCCAGACCGCTGGTGATCGCGTCGGCGCCCACACCGGTGCCGTTCGTGCTCTTCCAGCCGATGCCCTGCTGCTCCATCGGGGCGGCCTCGGGGTCGGGACCGACGTTGTCCGCCGAGCCCGCTCCGTGGGTCTTGCCGAAGGTGTGGCCGCCCGCGATCAGGGCGACCGTCTCCTCGTCGTTCATCGCCATCCGGCGGAACGTCTCACGGACGTCGCGGGCCGCGGCGATCGGGTCCGGGTTGCCGTTGGGGCCCTCGGGGTTGACGTAGATGAGGCCCATCTGGACGGCGCCGAGGGGGTCCTCCAGCTCCCGGTCGCCGGTGTAGCGCTCGTCGTCGAGCCAGGTGGTCTCGGGACCCCAGTAGACGTCCTCGTCGGGCTCCCAGACGTCCGGGCGGCCACCGCCGAAGCCGAAGGTCTTGAAGCCCATCGTCTCCAGGGCCACGTTGCCCGTGAGGATCATGAGGTCGGCCCAGGAGAGGCTCTGGCCGTACTTCTTCTTGACCGGCCACAGCAGACGGCGGGCCTTGTCGAGGCTCGCGTTGTCCGGCCAGCTGTTGAGGGGGGCGAAACGCTGCTGGCCGGCCCCGGCGCCGCCGCGGCCGTCGCTGATGCGGTAAGTGCCCGCGCTGTGCCAGGCCATCCGGATCATCAACGGGCCGTAGTGGCCGAAGTCGGCGGGCCACCAGTCCTGCGAGGTGGTAAGGACCTCGGCGATGTCGCGTTTCACCGCGGGCAGGTCGAGGGAGTTGAAGGCCTCGGCGTAGTCGAACTCCTCGCCCAGCGGGTTCGCCACTGCGGGGTTCTTGGCGAGGATCTTCAGGTTGAGCCGGTCCGGCCACCACTGGCGGTTTCCGCCGCCCTGGGTCGGGTGCGGTGCGCGTCCGTGCGCGACCGGGCAGCCGCCTGTCTCCTCCGGCTTCGGGTCGGTGACGATCGCGTCATGGTTCTCAGTCATGGGAATCCTTCCGGACGGGGCGGATCACAAAGCTCAAGAACTGCGGAGTCGGGGTGGACGGGGGCAGGTTTCTCCAGCAGGATCTGGTCCTCGAACGGCTCCAGGCCGAGGACTCCCGCCTGCTCGCCGTACCGATGGTCGGCGAGCGGTGCACCGGATGCCGCGTCGTGCGGACCCGTCTGCTGAAGTCACGCGCTTTTCCCTGCTGTTGCCCTGTCCCTTGGCTGTCGGCCGGAACCGATCCTACGATGGACCAAGTCCAAGTCAATACGACAGACAGGGCGCCGTACGGATTCATTTGTCGGACGATGCTCAACGACGCAAAGTTAGGCTGGTGGACATGAGCGACCTGCTCGAACGGCTCCGCGGACGTGGCTGGCGGATGACCGCTCAGCGCCGGGTGGTCGCCGAGGTGCTCGACGGCGAACACGTCCATTTCACCGCGGACGAGGTGCTCGCGCGCGCCACCGCCCGGCTGCCGGAGATCTCCCGTGCCACCGTCTACAACACGCTCGGTGAGCTCGTCTCGCTCGGCGAGGTGATCGAGGTGGCCACCGACGGACGGGCCAAGCGCTACGACCCGAACGCCCACCATCCGCACCAGCATCTGGTCTGCTCGGGCTGCGGCGCCATCCGGGACGTACATCCCGACGGCGACCCGCTGACCGCACTGCCGCCCTCCGAACGGTTCGGCTTCCGTGTGTCCGATGTCGAGGTGACGTATCGGGGGCTGTGCCCCGAGTGCGCGAGCGCCTGAGTCCCCTGCGGGGTAACTCACGGTGCCCGTGCGACCGTTCCGGCACGCCGGGGCCGCCGGCACCGGGCCGGCCCTCCTTTGCTGTCAAGTGTCTGCTGAACCAGTCCCTTGCGAGGTCGGCGACCTGGTCGAGGGCGCCCGGTTCTTCGAAGAGGTGCGTGGCCCCGGGGACGATCTCGAGCCGGTTCTCACAGCGCAGTTCCGCCTGGGCGGCCCGGTTGAGGTCGAGGACCATCGGGTCGTGCCCGCCGACGATCAGCAGGGTCGGTGCGCGTACGTCGCCGAGGCGGGGCGCGGCGAGATCGGGCCTGCCGCCCCGGGACACCACGGCACCGACGGCGGTGTCGTCGGTGGCATCGTCGTCAGCGGCCGCCCGTAGCGCCGCCGCGGCGCCGGTGCTGGCTCCGAAGTAGCCGATCGCCATGGACTCGCGCCGCCGCAGCCAGCGGGTGGCCCCCGACAGCCTCGCGGCCAGCGTGCCGATGTCGAAGACGTTCGCCCGGTCGCCCTCCTCGGCCGGTGTGAGCAGGTCGAAGAGCAGCGTGCCGAGGCCCGCCGCACGCAGCGCCGACGCCACCGACCGGTTGCGCGGGCTGTGCCGGCTGCTGCCGGAGCCGTGGGCGAACATCACCACCGCTCGGGCGCCCTCCGGCAGAGCGAGGTCGCCCACTAGACCGATACCGCCCGCGTCGACCTCGACCTCGACTTCGACGGGTCCGGACCGGGCGGCCGCGGACCGCGCCAGGCAGGCGATCACTTCCTCGTCGGTGGTCTGCGAGAAGTCCCTGTACCACTGGCCGACGGAGCCGAACAGGTCCGGCGCGGACAGGCACACCGCTTCGTCCGCCACCTCGCGCAACCGGCCCAGCGTGTCCGCCGGAGCCGTCGGAACGGCGAGCACCACACGGGCCGCGCCCTGTGCCCGTGCGACCCGGCAGGCGGCCGCGGCCGTGGCGCCGGTCGCGATGCCGTCGTCCACCACGATCACCGTGCGGCCCTCGACCGCCTTCCGGGGCCGCCCGTCGCGGTACCGCCGCGCCCGCCGCAGCAGCTCCTGTTCCTCTCTGGCCTGGACCGCCGCGATCTCGTCCGGCCGGATGCCGCAGTGGCGCACGATCTCGTCGCTGAGGACCCGCACGCCGCCCTCGCCGATCGCCCCGAACCCCAGTTCCGGTTGGTAGGGGACGCCGAGCTTGCGGACCACGATCACATCGAGCGGGGCGCCGAGCGCCCGCGCCACCTCGAAGGCCACCGGTACGCCGCCTCTGGGCAGGCCCAGGACGACCGGCCCTTCCTTCCGCAGATGCCGCACCGCTTCGGCCAGGCGGCGCCCGGCATCCACACGGTCGCTGAACAGCACAGTGCTCGCCTCATCTCGTTCGGCACCTTCCATTGTCGCGCTCCGACCGCGCCCGCGGCGGCTCGCGGCGCGACAATGGAGGTGCGGAGAGCGCCCCGCCCTGGCGGAGAGGCGGGATGGAGATGCCGTACGTAACGGTCACCGCCCTGAGCCACCCGGGGCTCATGCGCGATCACAACGAGGACAGTCTGGCCGTCGGGCCTTGGACGCTGTGCGGAACCGTGACCGAGAACCCGCAGACACTGGGTTTCCCGCTCGGTACGCCGCTCGTCGTCGCGGTCGCCGACGGCATGGGCGGCCAGCCGGCCGGCGAGGTCGCCAGCAGCCTCGTCGTCCGGCACCTCGCTCTGCTCGGCCCCACCCTGGACAGCGAGGAAGCCGTGCGCGACGCGCTGAACGCCTGCAATCACTCCGTGTACGCGCTGGCCGACGGCGACCCGGAGCTGATCACCATGGGGACGACGGTCGCGGGGATCGTGGTCCTGCCGACGGAACTGCTGGTGTTCAACGTCGGTGACAGCAGAGTCCTCGACGTGAGCAGCGGCCATACGGCGCTCCACCGGATGAGCGTCGACGACAGCCCGCCACTGGAGCCCGGCCGGCGCACCACGTCGATCGTCACGCAGTCGCTCGGCGGCGCTCCCCGGTTCACCGCGATCACGCCACACATCAGCACGGCGCCCCTCAGCACGGGCGGACGCTACCTCGTGTGCACCGACGGCCTGACCGACCCCGTGCCCGACGACGCGATCGACGAGGAGCTGCGGGCCCACGACGGCGGGCGGGCGGCCTTCGGACTGTGGAAGTCCGCCATCGAGGCCGGCGGCCCCGACAACATCACCCTCGCGTTGATCGGCATCGTCGACTGATCGGCGCATCGACCCCACGACACCCCAGGGAGAGCCCGCGTGACCACGCTGTTCGTCTGCGGCGACGTCATGCTCGGCCGTGGTGTGGACCAGATACTGCCGCACCCCGGTGACCCGGAGCTGCGCGAGAGCTACATGCGGGACGCCAACGGGTACGTCGCCCTGGCGGAGGCGGTGAACGGGCCCATTCCGCTTCCGGTCGACTTCGCGTGGCCCTGGGGGGACGCGCTGGATGCCCTTGCGGCGGCCGCGCCCGACGCCCGCGTCATCAATCTGGAGACCAGCGTCACGCGCAGCGGCTCGTTCGCGCCCGGCAAGGGCATCCACTACCGGATGCATCCCGCCAACGTCCCCTGCCTGTCGGCCGCCCGGCCCGACGTCTGCGTCCTGGCCAACAACCACGTCCTTGACTTCGGCCGCCGCGGTCTTGCGGAGACCCTCGACTCACTGGCCGGGGCACGGCTGCGGACGGCGGGCGCGGGCCGGGACGCCGCCGCGGCGAGCCGCCCTGCGATCATCCCGCTCGAAGCGAACCACCGTCTCCTGGTCTTCTCCATCGGCATGCCGTCCAGCGGTGTTCCGCACGACTGGGCGGCGACCGAAGACCGCAGCGGGGTGAGCTTCGTGGCCGGCCCCTCCGACTCCGCCGCGGCCGAACTGGCCGACCGCGTACGGCGGATGAAGCGTCCGGGCGACATCGCGATGGTCTCGGTCCACTGGGGCTCCAACTGGGGGTACCGCATACCCCGGGACCAAGTCGCCTTCGCACACGCCCTGATCGACGCCGGAGCGGATGTCGTGCACGGCCACTCCTCACACCACCCCCGCCCCCTGGAGACGTATCGAGGCAAGCTCGTCCTGTACGGCTGCGGCGATTTCATCAATGACTACGAGGGCATCACGGGGTACGAGCAGTACCGCGACGACCTGCGGCTCCTCTGTCTCGCCTCGCTCGAACCCGGCACGGGCCGGCTCATCGAGCTGCGCATCGTCCCGCTGCAGTCCCGGCGCATGCGTCTGTGCCACGCCTCGTCGGAGGACTCCCGGTGGCTGTCCGCTCTCCTCGACCGGATCGCGACGAGGTTCCGCCCCTGCGTCGCCACCGACGCGGAGCTCATCCTGCGAGCCGAGGGTCAGATGCGGTCGGCGGCGATGAGGAGGTAGTGGAAGCTGCGTTCGCGGTACGCGGTCAGGAAGGGTTCCTCGATGCCGGTGGCCAGTGAGGACTTGGCCCGCAGTTCCCAGTAGGGGATGGTCGCGGCCGTCAGGTCGACGACGTTGATGGGGACGAGGCCGTTGGCGGCGAGTGCCTTGAAGTACGCGCTGCGGGAGTGGATGTTGCAGGTGTAGTGCTCGTCGATGCGGCTCACCGCCTTGGAGCGGCCGCCGGTGACGTCGTTGTAGCAGCCGGTGATGCAGACGTAGCGCCCGCCGTGGACCAGCAGCCGGGCGTACTCGGAGAAGAGCGCGAACAGGTCCACGTACATGGTGGATTCGTTGTTCCAGATCCCGTGGAAGGCACCGGACGGCAGACCCGTGTCCAGCATGTTGCGGAAGTGGTGGGCCACCTTGGCGTCGACGCCGCGCTTGCGGGCCTGGGCGTTGGCGAACTCGACCTGCGACTCGGATATGGATACGCCGTCGACCTGGCAGCCGAAGCGCTGGTTGGCCATGATGCTGGTGCCGCCCCTGCCGCAGCCGGCGTCCAGCAGACGGTGGCCGGGCGCGATGGGTCCCAGGTGGTCGATGAGCACGTCCGCCTGCGCCGACTCAAGGCGGTGCAGCTCCTCGATGACGCGCTCGTCGCGGGTCTCCTCGGGGCCCTCCAGGACCGAGGGATCCCAGTCGCCGATCCCGTAGTGGTGGTGGTAGAGGCCGTCGACGTCCCCGAGGCGCAGATTGACCGGGTCCTTCTCCTTGTTCCAGTACTCCGCGACCGCCTGCTGGTAGGCGGTGCGCACCACGCGGGAGGAGGCTTCCGGAGTCATCGTCATCGTCAGAACTCCTTAACAACGTGTCAGGCGGGTGTCCGGGAGACCTCGACGTTTTCCAGAACGCCGACCGCGTCGGGCACGAGCACGGCCGCCGAGTAGTAGGCGCTGACCAGGTAGGAGATGACGGCCTGGTCGTTGATGCCCATGAACCGCACATTGAGGCCCGGCTCGTATTCGTCGGGGATGCCGGTCTGGCGCAGGCCAACGGCGCCCTCCGCCTCCTCGCCGGTGCGCATCGCCAGGATCGAGGTGGCGCCTTCGGCGGAGACCTCCAGTTTCCCCAGGGGGTAGATCGGTACGCCGCGCCAGGCCGGAAGGCGGTGGCCGCCGACTTCGGTGTCGCCGGAGTAGATGCCGCGCTTGTTGCATTCGCGGCCGAAGGCGGCGACGGCGCGCGGGTGCGCGAAGAACGCCTTGGTCTGGCGCCGCATGCTGAGCAGCTCGTCGAAGTCGTCCGGTGTGGGAGGTCCTGAGTGGGTGGAGATGCGCTGGCTGTAGTCGGCGTTGTGCAGGAGTCCGAACTCGCGGTTGTTGACCAGCTCGTACTCCTGGCGTTCGCGCAGCGCCTCGATGGTCAGCCGCAGTTGCTGTTCGACCTGGTTCATCGGGTCGTTGTAGAGGTCGGCCACCCGGGTGTGAATCTTCAGGACCGTCTGCGCCACGCTCAACTCGTATTCGCGGGGCTCCAGTTCATAGTCCACGAAGGTGCCCGGCAGCGCCGGTTCGCCGACGTGCCCTGCGGCGAGCGCGATGTCGGCCTCGCCGCGCCTGTTCTGCGGCCGCTCCCCCTCGGCCTGGCGCGCCCGCACATGGGTCCGCAGCGCCTCGCTCTGCCCGGCGACCTCCTCGTACGCCTGCCGGGGCAGCACCAGAACGGTGCACGCGGTCACCGCGCGGGTGGTGAACTCCCAGTCGCCGGGCTCGTCCCCGACCACCTGGCCGCCGAAGAAGCCGCCGTCGGCGAGGACTCCGAGCCGGGTCTCCTCGCCGTACTTGCCGGTTCCGATCTTCTCCACCTTGCCGTGCGCGATCAGGTGGACGTGGTCGGCGGGCCGCCCCGCCTGGGCAAGGACCTCGCCCGGCGCCAGCTCCCGCTGCTCGAACCGCTCGGCGAGCGCCCGCAGCGCCTCGGAGTCGTCGAATCCGCGCAGCAGCGGCAGCTCCCCCAGCTCCGCGGGGACGACCCGGACGTCGGCGCCCTCCTGGACGAAGGTCACCCGGCCGTCGCCGACCGCGTACATCAGGCGCCGGTTCACCCGGTACGTGCCGCCGCCGACCTCCACCCAGGGCAGCGTCCGCAGCAGCCAGCGGGAGCTGATGTTCTGCATCTGCGGAACGGTCTTGGTGGTGGTCGCCAGATTGCGGGCGGCCGCGATGCCCAGACTCAACTGTGCCTGGCCCGCGCTCTGTTCAGGTTGCTCCGACTGCTCCGCCGACGCTGCGGTCGCCATTCTGGTCCCCTCCCACGGCAGTGCGTTGCTCAGGACACGAAAGACTCCTGCGGCGGACCCGGCCGCAGGAGCTGCGCGCCGCAAGTGAAGCAGCGCGCGTCGACGGCGGTCGAGAGCGGCCTCCCGCCCACACCATGTGTTTGCGCCACCCGCCCAACGCCTCGGATGACCTGCGCGAACAGCCTGCGGCGCGCTGCGGGATCGGCAGTCACCGCGCCCGAGGACGGCCGGAATCAAGCGAACCGTCGCAGATCGTCCAAGGCCGTGAAGAAATGGCGGGGCGGATCCTCAATTCCCGGTATGAGCAGGGTTGTTGTGCCTGCTGCGTCCTGTCGGGGAGGTCGGCGCACCCTTGATCCGCCCTCTGGGCCGTGCTATGCCTGCGTCGACGACCGAGCCGAGTCGACTCTCCCGTGGACGGAGTTGCGGATGAAGGCGCCCATGCCCGGTACGAACGACGCGCCCGCGGACGCCCTTGGTTCGCCCAGCCTGCTGACCCGACTCCTTTCGGGTCCTTCCGGGATCGGGACCGGCTCCCTGCGCCTCACGCCTGCCGCGGAACCGGAATCGGGGTCGGCGTCGGCGTCGGCGCCGCCCGCGGCCGGACCATCGCCGATGTCGCCGTCATCGCAACGGATCGAGGGCCTCTACTGCCCACCCGCCGTACGGGACGACCGTGCGCTGGCCGACGAGGTCAACGACCGTCTCGTCGAGTGGGCCGAGAACGAGGTGGCCCTCTACCCGGACACCGATCACCGGGAGGCCCTTGTCGGCTTCGACCCGGGGCGGTCGGTCGTCCTGTGCCACCCAGACGCGCCGGACATCGACCACCTCATGGCCGCGGCCCGCCTGCTGGTGGGCGAGAACGCCGTGGACGACTACTTCTGCGAGGCGGAGTACGGGGGGAGCGCCGACCGGCGCGGCGCGGCACTCGCCGTCGCCCAGTCCGCGATCGACCCGGCCCACAACACCCCACGCTACGAAGCCGATTGGCGGTCCGGAGTGGATTCCCACCCGGCCCTGCGCTCGATGCGCTCGGCCATGGACCACTTCCGCGCCCTGGTCACCCCGGCGCAGGCCCACCGCTTCCGGCACGACATCGCCGGCCTCTACCTGGGCTACAACGCCGAGGGCGACTGCATCAGCGAACGCCGCACCCCGGCGGTGTGGGAGTACCTGGTGCAGCGGCAGTTCAACAACTTCCGCCCGTGCCTGACCATCACCGACGCCGTCGGCGGCTACGAACTGCCCGCCCAGCTCTTCGCCGAACCCGCGGTGCAGCGCGCCGTCGCCCTCTCCTCCAACGCCTCGACCATCTGCAACGACCTCTACTCGCTGCGCAAGGAGCAGCAGAGCGGGCGCTTCCACTACAGCCTGCCGACCGTGATCGCCGCCGAGGACGACTGCTCCATCGAGGACGCCTTCCAGAAGTCGATCGAGGTCCACAACGACCTCGTCCGCCTCTTCGAGGAACAGGCCGCCGTGCTCTCCGCCACCGATCCGCTCCTCGCCCGCTTCATGACCGGCCTGTCGAACTGGGTGGGCGGCAACCACGAATGGCACGCAGGAAACGTCGGCACCCGCTACGCGACCTCACCCTGAAGGCCGGAGGCGCAGGGCACCTGGCACGGACGCCTGGCGCCGTCACATGTCCATCAGCGTCCAGAAGCGGTCGACGATGCCCTCCAGATAGGCCCGACCCTGCTCGCCGGACGCGGACTTGCCGACCATCCCCCGGCTCAGGGTCGCGGTCATCAGGTTCTGGTACTCCTGGTGCATCAAGCGCAGCGGCGCTTCGAGCATCTTTCGGTCGATACCGGTCAGTTTCGCGAGGGCTCGGGAGTGCGCCTGCCAGCGGGTGCTGACCGCCTCGCCGAGCAGTTCGGCCAGGCGGCCGTTCCCGCCCGTGACCGCAAGACGGTCGCGCACGGAGAGCCCGAGCACGGACGCGAGCGCTCCCGACTGGCGCGCGTCGCCCGTCCATACGCCGGTGCGCTCGGCGGTCTCGTATTCGGCGGTGTCCATGCCGACCGCGCGGGCGACATCGACGGCGGCGTAGCCGCGGATCAGCCGGTGCTCTCTCAACGCACGTGGTGTGCCGATGAGTTGGGTCGGCTCGCACCACAGCACGGCCGCGAGTGCGGCCAGTTCGCCCGGGCTGGGCGCGGCGACCCCGCGTTCCCAGGCAGTGATCGTGTCGGGGGTGATGTGCCCCATGCCGAACGAGGCGCGCATGCCGTGCGCGACATGGCCGGGGGCCATGCCGAGGGATTCGCGGATGCGGCGCGCGGCGCCGGCGTCGAAGGGCGGGGGCGGGTCATGGGAGGGGGGACCAGGCACAGCCCGGGATAATAGAGACAGATGATCGATTTGGCTACTGTGCGTTCCACAGACCCCACATTTCGTGCATAGATCCAGGGCCGTTTTTCGTGCATACATCCAGTGAGCGCGGGGCGAAGCCGCAGAATCTCCATAACGTCCTTGCAACCATTGCCGGTTCGGGGCGTTCGAGCGCGCATCGCCGACCTTCCGTCCGTATGATCCACAACGCTTCGCATGTGCGTTCGCGCATCACGCCGCCGACGACGGAGTCGGATGTTCATCCAACAGTCCCCTGATTCCGGATGCGTTCACCCGCGCACGCTCCATGCGCCCCCAAGTCATGCGCACATCCTGGAGAGTTGATGAAACCCAGCGCGACCGGCGCGCCGAACGACGCGTTCCCGGCACCCAGCGGACCCCGTCTCCCCAGCGGTCCGCTCGACCGCTTCTTCCGCATCAGTGAACGCGGATCGACCTACGGCCGGGAGATACGCGGTGGATTCGCCACGTTCTTCACGATGGCGTACATCCTCGTGCTCAACCCGATCATCCTCAGCGGGGCCAAGGACAAGACCGGCGCCGAGCTCGACCCGGCCCAGCTGGTCACGGCCACCGCGCTCGTGGCCGCCGTGATGACGGTCATCATGGGCATCGGCGGCAACCTCCCGCTCGCGCTCGCGGCCGGACTCGGTCTCAACGCGGTCGTCGCTTTCCAGCTCGCCCCGTTGATGACGTGGGACGACGCCATGGGCCTGATCGTCCTCGAAGGCATCATCATCTGCGTGCTGGTCCTGACCGGTCTTCGTGAGGCGGTCATGCATGCCATCCCGCAGCCTCTCAAGCAGGCCATCAGCGTCGGTATCGGCCTGTTCATCGCGTTCATCGGCTTTGTCGACGCCGGGTTCGTCACCCGTATCCCGGATGCCGCGAACACGACCGTGCCGGTGCAGCTCGGCACCGGCAACCTCACCGGCTGGCCGATGTTCGTGTTCTGCTTCGGGGTCGTGCTGACCATCGTGCTGCTCGCCCGCAAGGTCAAGGGCGCGATCCTCATCAGCATCGTCGTGACGACCGTTCTGGCCCTGGTCCTGAACAAAGCGGCGGACATCAAGACGTGGGGGCTGACCACGCCCGACTTGCCGGACACCCTCGTGGACAGCCCAGACTTCGGGCTGCTCGGCCAGTTCGACGTGTTCGGTGCCTTCGGTCAGGTCAGCGTCGTCACCGTGGTGCTGCTGGTCTTCACGCTCATCCTGTCCGACTTCTTCGACACCATGGGCACGGTCGTCGGTGTCACGGCGGAGGCCGACCTGCTCGACGAGCAGGGCCAGGTGCCGGGTCTTGGTCGGGTGCTGCTCATCGACGGTGCGGCGGCGGTGGCGGGCGGTGCCGCGTCGGCCTCCTCCGCGACCACGTACATCGAATCGGCGGCGGGTGTCGGCGAGGGCGCCCGCACCGGCTTCGCCAACCTGTTCACCGGCGGCCTGTTCGCCATCGCCCTCTTCCTCACCCCGGTGCTGACCATCGTGCCCATGCAGGCGGCGGCGCCCGCGCTCGTCGCCGTCGGCTTCCTGATGATGACGCAGGTCAAGCACATCGACTGGGACCGCTACGACATCGCGATCCCGGCGTTCCTGACCATCGCCGTCATGCCGTTCACGTACTCCATCACCAACGGCATCGGCGCCGGCTTCCTCGCGTACGTCATCATCAAGACCGCGCTCGGCAGGGCCCGCGAGGTGCACTGGCTGCTGTGGGGTGTCTCGCTGCTGTTCGTCGTCTACTTCGCCATCGACCCGATTGAGCAGCTCCTCGGCGTCAAGTGACGGATGCGGGCCCAGGGTTGATCCCCTGGGCCCGCATCATCCGTAACTGCCGTGCTAGCTCAGCGTCTTCAGCGCCGCCGCGTCGTACGGCTTCAGCTCCGCGGTCCGGTCCCCCAGGACCTTCGCCGCCCACTCCGGGTCCTGGAGCAGGGCGCGGCCGACGGCGACCATGTCGAACTCGTCGCGCTCCAGGCGGTCGAGGAGGTTGTCGATGCTGCCGACCGGGGCACCCTCGCCCGCGAACGCGCGGATGAAGTCGCCGTCGAGGCCGACCGAGCCGACGGTGATGGTGGGCCTGCCGGTGAGCTTCTTGGTCCAGCCCGCCAAGTTCAGGTCCGAGTCCTCGAACTCCGGGAGCCAGTAGCGGCGGGTGGAGGCGTGGAAGGCGTCGACGCCGGCCGCGGCGAGTGGGGCCAGGATCGCCTCCAGCTCTTCCGGGGTCTCGGCGAGCCTCGCGTCGTAGGCCTCCTGCTTCCACTGCGAGTAGCGGAAGATCACCGGGAACTCGGGCGAGACGGTCGCGCGGACCGCCGCTACGATCTCCGCCGCGAACTTCGTGCGGGCCACGGCGTCGCCGCCGTAGGCATCGGTACGGCGGTTCGTCCCGGCCCACAGGAACTGGTCGAGGAGATAGCCGTGGGCGCCGTGCAGCTCGACGCCGTCGAAGCCGATGCGCTCGGCGGCCGCTGCGGCCTCGGCGAAGGCACCGATGACGTCATCCAGGTCGCTCCGGGTCATCGCCTTGCCGCTGCCCTCGGTGCCATCCATACGGATACCGGAGGGGCCGACGGCGGGCGCGTCAGGGTAGGGCGCGTCACCCTGCTTGCGCACCATGCCGATGTGCCACAACTGCGGGACGATCGTGCCGCCCGCCGCGTGGACGTCCTCGGCGACCTTCGCCCACCCCGCAAGCTGCTCCTCACCGTGGAACCGCGGCACACGGTCACTCTGCCCGGCCGACTCGTGACCGACGTACGTCCCCTCGGTGACGATCAGGCCTACGCCCGCGGCGGCGCGGCGGGCGTAGTACGACCGCACGTCATCGCCCGGAACGCCGCCCGGGGAGAACATGCGCGTCATCGGCGCCATCGCGATCCGGTTCGGGACGGTCAAGCCGTTCAGCGCGACGGGCCGGGACAGGATCTCGGCCGCGCGGGAGGCCGAGGACGTAGTGACGGTCACGGTGGTGCTCCTCGTGGAAACTTGACAACTTAGATGCTTGATAAACTCAAGCAACGTCTAGACGGTAAACGCCGATATTTAAGATCGTCAAGTTTCCCGAGGTAAAGTGACCCTCATGACAGGCTCTCCCCGCACCGACACGGCCCAGCTCATGGAGCTGCTCTCGCTGTCGCTCGGCGCCTACTACGGCGACTTCACGCTCGCGGCGGCGAGCGAGAACCTCACGGCCAGCCAGGGCAAGGCCCTCACCGTCCTGCGCCGCGGCCCGGCGGCGATGCGCTCCCTGGCCGACACCCTGACCTGCGACGCATCGAACATGACCGGCATCATCGACCGCCTGGAGAAGCGCGGCCTCGTCCGCCGCGAACCCAGCCCCTCCGACCGCCGCGTCAAGAACGTCGTCCTCACCACGGAGGGCGAACGCGCCACGGACGCGATCCGCGCCAAGATGCAGGCCACGCAGGAGGGCCTGGACCGCCTCACCGACCAGGAGCGGGACACCCTGCACACCCTGCTGGAACGCGTCTTCCTCGCGCAGCCCGCCACCTGAACCTCAGCTCACCGCCCTCTTCACCAGCTCTCCGACCCTCTCCGCGTCCTCGGCCGTCAGCTCCTTCAGCGCGAAGGAGGCCGGCCACATGGTGCCGTCGTCGAGGTTCGCCTTGCCGCTGAAGCCGAACGTCGCGTACCTCGCGTTGAACTTCTGCGCTTCGACGCCAGGGCCGGCACGCTCTCCTTGATCACGGCGTGGATGCGTTCGGCCATGACCCGGTCCGATTCCCGTCTCTCGGCGATCTTCGCGAGCACGGCGGCCTCGTCCTCCGCCGCCTTGTCGGCGCGCGATGCGCGGCGCGCGGACGTCTTCAGTTCCTGGGCGCGTGCCTTCATCGCGCCGCGTTCCCCCTCCGTGGATCCGTCGAACTTCTCGGCGGTCGCGGTGGTGCTCGTGGCGGGGCTCCGGGTGGACTTCATGGCGGGTTCCTCACGGTGCGTGGCTGCTGGGTCAGGGGGGCGGGAGGAGCCGTCGTGGCGGCTCCTCCCTGCGGGCTGCCCTGGTGGGCTGGTGGCCGGGTGATGACAGAGCCGAGGCTGCCGTCAGCCCCACGCACCGGCGATCTGGCGGGTCGCGGCGTTGAGCCGGTTGAAGAGGTTGGTTACGCCGATCATGAGGACCAGGGACGCCGGCTGCTGCTCGTCGAAGTGCGTGGCGGCCGCGTCCCAGACCTCGTCGTTCACCGCGTCGGGACGGTCGGCGAGCCGTGTCGCGGCCTCGGCAAGGGCGAGCGCGGCCCGCTCGGGCTCGGTGAAGTACGGGGCCTCGCGCCAGGCGGCGACCGTGGCAAGCCGCTCGTCGCTCACGCCGGCCTTGCGGGCCGTCTTCGCGCCGCCGTCCACGCAGGCGCTGCAGCCGTTGATCTGGCTGACCCGCAGGTGCACCAGCTCCAGGGTCTGGCCGTAGGTCCGCTTCCTGAACGGCTATGCCGAGACCTGCCGGCTCGCGGGCCTTCCCGATGAAGCCCTGCGCCTGCACCGACAGGCACTGGAGCTCGCCCCGGGCCTTGGCTACGGGCACGAGGCGGCGCTGGCTCACGAGGGCATCGCGACCGTGCTCGACGGGACGGATCCGGCGGCGGCCGCGGAGCACCGCGAGGCGGCCCAGACGGCACCGGTCACTCGGGAGTGGGCAACTCCCTGAAGTACGGGGCACAGGAGTGGGCGACGACGGACTCCTCGGTCAGCTGCCGGTGCCGTTGCCGTGGGCGGCCATGTGGTCGGTGGGGACGTGTGCACGTACCGCGGGGCTCACATGGATGCGCAGGTCGCCGAAAGGGTGGGACGACCAGCCGTCGGCGTAGTCCTGCGGCTCGTCATTCGCCGTCGCGAGCGCGGCCGTCGGTGTGTGCCGTGCCGTCCGCAGGATGTCCGCCCGGGTGGTGTTGGCGTTGTGGCCGTCCGTCTGGGCGGATGCGCACCCGGCGTAGAAGGCGATCGGGAGAGCCTCGGGCCCGGACAGCAAGCACGGTGGCCGTACGCCGAGACGGTGGAGTTCGGATGCCGTGCGGGCCCAGTCGCGGCGGGAGGCGGTGGAGCGGTCCACGGCGTCCTCCAACACCGCGTACTGCACGGCCAGATGCCCGGCCAGGGCGAGCGCCACCAGCGTCGCGGCCACCGGCCTCCATGCGCGGCGCGAGGTGGTGACCAGGTGGGTGAGGGCGTCGGCGACCGGGATGGCGAGCAGCGCGTAGAAGGGCAGCAGGAAGCGCGGCGCGGCGTATCCGATCATGAACAGGTACGGGATGCTCGCCGTCGTGGCGCAGGCCAACGGCAGAAGCGTGCGTGCCATGCGCCGGGACCTGAGCGCGATCACCAGGCCGAGTGCGGCGAGCAACGGCAGGGCGAACCACCACGCGATCAGCTCCGGGGCCGGAATCGAGCCGGTGCACGGTCGGCACAGCGTCTGGCCGCGCAGACTGCGCAGCTGATCACCGATGGCGATGTTCCAGCCGAGACCGCCCTGGATCCGGGACGCGTCGGCGAGCCGCGCGCTCAGTCCGCCGAAACTGACGTACGCCTCGACGATCCACCCGACGGCACCGGTGGCCAGCCCCGCGACGAGCGCCGCCAGCGGTCGTGGCCGCCGCCATCGGCGGACGCAGATCAGCAGAGCGAAGAGGGGAAGGGTCACCCAGACGGCGTCGGTGGGCCGCATCCACGCCAGCAGCGCCGCGCTCGCGCCCAGGCCCCACAGCGCGGCCCGGTCGGAGCGGTCCGCCTGGGCCCGCAGAAGGCAGCCGACACCCGTCAGGGCGCCGATCGCGACCCAGTAGTTGGGCATGACCTCCGGGCCGTAGAAGACGGTCACCCAGAGCGTGGCGAACAGGGCACCGGCGAAGGCCAGCACCCGTGCGGGAAACAGCCCGCGCCAGGCGCGCAGCGCCAGGAACAGGCCGAGCCCGGACAGCAGGGCGAGATAGACCCGCAGGAGTTCGGTGGACGACGACCATGAGGCGATCGGCGCGGCAAGGAATGAGATGCCGCGGGCGCGGGGTGCGCTGAAGAACGCTGCCGGGGCATGGCCACTGACCTGGCTGACGTACACCGCCTCGTCCCAGCCGAGGCCCATTCCGGGCCGTACGAGGGCCAGTTGGGCCAGCACGAAGCCGACCGCCACGGCCGCCGACCACCCCTGGCCTCCGGTGCGTCGCGCAGTACGGACGGCCGGCATCGGGCCGTGGCGCTCCGCTTCGACGAGCGGGACGTTCAAGGTCTTGACCATCGCCTACCTTTCACCCCTACACGCTGTAGGTCCCGCCGCCTCCTCACAGAGCGCAAGACGGGGGATGTAATCGGTAAAAACGATGACAAAATACCCCGCACTGCCAGCGAGCGCTTGGGCGGCATCACCGGCAAGAGGGAGATCCGCGTCCATCCGGAGCAGTACGCAGCAAGGCGCCTGACGGAAAGTCAGTACTCAGCGGCTCCCCGGGAGCGGTCCAGATCAGCCCAGGAAGCTGAGCCGCACCTGACGGTCGGGGTTGTCCCGGTTCGTGTCCACCAGACACACCGACTGCCACGTCCCCAGCTCCAGCTGCCCCCCGATCACGGGCAACGTCGCGTGCGGCGCCACCAGGGCCGGAAGGACATGGTCGCGGCCGTGGCCGGGGCTGCCGTGGCGGTGCTGCCAGCGGTCGTCGGCCGGGAGCAGGGTGTGCAGGGCGGCCAGGAGGTCGTTGTCGCTGCCCGCGCCCGTTTCCAGGATGGCGATGCCGGCCGTCGCATGGGGGACGAAGATATTGAGGAGGCCGTCGCGGCCCGCTGCCGCCACGCGCAGGAACCGCTCGCAGTCGCCGGTGAGGTCGAAGACCGTCTCGGCCGAGCCGGTGGTGATGTTCAGGACATGGGTGGTGAAAGCATCGGGCATGGGGCCATCCTCCCTCACGCCACTCCCATTCACTGATACGTGGCGTCCGCCTTTCGAGACGGCGTTGACCGTACGTGGACGATCTCGCTACGTTCTGCGGCATGTTGCGTTCAGCTCTGCTCACCACGCGCGGTCATATCGACCTGCTGCGGGTGGCTTCTGCTGCGTGTCGCCTCGGCTGCTGACGTTCCCTCAGCCCGAATTCCTCTCTTCGCGCTTCCCTGCCGCGCCTGCCTCTGCCCTCTCCGCCCTCTCTGCCCTGCCGCTTGCGCGCGGTTGATTTCACCGCCCCTCGCGTAGGCCTTTCGGGCATCGGGCCATCGGGCATCCCTCCCTCCTGCCGTGGAGCACCCATGAGCATCAGCCATGCCCCGCCGGATTCCCTGTCCGACATTTCAGGAACATCGGAAGTCGTCCCCATCGTTCCCTCATCCACTCGCCGCACCCGCGTCCCCCGCTGGCTACGTCGCACCTCCGGCCCGCTCACGCTGCTCGCCCTGTGGCAACTCCTCAGTTCCACAGGGGTGTTGACCAAAGACGTCCTCGCATCGCCGGGGACCATCGCCGGCGTCGCCGGTGATCTCATCGGGGACGGGTCGCTGACCTCCGCCATGGGAGTGTCCCTGCAGCGCGTCGCGATCGGGCTGCTGCTCGGTGCCGTCGTGGGGACCTCGCTCGCGCTCGTCTCGGGGCTCTTCCGCATCGGCGAGGATCTCGTCGACGCGAGCGTGCAGATGCTGCGCACCGTGCCGTTCGTCGGGCTCATCCCGCTGTTCATCATCTGGTTCGGCATCGGTGAGGCGCCCAAGGTCGCCATCATCACGCTGGGTGTCTCGTTCCCGCTGTATCTGAATGTGTACGCCGGGATTCGCGGGGTCGACTCGCAGCTCATCGAGGCCGGGGAGTCGCTGGGGCTCTCGCGGTGGGGGCTCGTGCGGCATGTGATCCTGCCGGGCGCGCTGCCGGGGGCGATGACGGGGCTGCGGTACTCGCTCGGCATCGCCTGGCTCGCTCTCGTCTTCGCCGAGCAGATCAACGCGGACTCGGGGATCGGCTTCCTGATGGTCCAGGCGCGTGACTTCCTGCGGACCGACGTGATCGTGGTCTGCCTGATCGTCTACGCCTTCCTCGGCCTCATCGCCGACTTCATCGTCCGCACCCTCGAAAGGCTGCTCCTGCAATGGCGACCGACGTTCACCGGCCGGTGACCCCCACCGCCGCCACGGCCCCAACCACCCCTGCCGCCAAGACCACTTCGGCCGTACGCGTCGAAGGTCTTACCCGCTCCTTCGACGGGCGTGCCGTCATCGATCAGCTCGAACTCGACGTGAAGCCGGGTGAGTTCGTGGCGCTGCTCGGGCGCAGCGGCTGCGGCAAGTCGACCCTGTTGCGCATTCTTGCCGGGCTCGACCGGGACATCCGGGGGACGGTCCTCGTGCCGCGTCGCAAGGCCGTCGCGTTCCAGGCGCCGCGCCTCATGCCGTGGAAGCGCGTGTGGCGGAATGTGCTGCTAGGGCTGAAGGGCAAGCCCCAACGGAGCGTTGCCGAGCAGGCGTTGGAGGAGGTCGGGCTCAAGCACCGTACGAACGCCTGGCCCAAGACGCTCTCCGGTGGTGAGGCCCAGCGTGCGTCGCTGGCCCGTGCGCTGGTGCGCGAGCCCGATCTGCTGCTGCTCGACGAGCCGTTCGGCGCGCTCGACGCCCTCACCCGCATCAAGGCCCAGCGGCTCGTCGACGAGCTGTGGCAGCGGCGCGGGTGCGCCGTGCTCCTTGTCACGCACGACGTCGAGGAAGCGGTGCTCCTCGCCGACCGGGTGCTCGTCATGGACGAGGGGGTCATTGCGTACGAGACGGAAATCGTTCTGGACCGGCCTCGCGGCATTTCCGATCCCCGCTTCGCCGAGCTGCGCGCCGAACTCCTTCAGCGCTTGGGCGTCGACGCACCCGCCCACGCGGAACCCGCCGCCGCGGCGTGAACCGCCACCGATCCCCCCTGAACAGCACGAACACACCGAACGGACTCACCATGCGACGACGCATCGCCGCCCCCACCCTGCTCCTCCCCCTTGCCCTGCTGCTCGCCGCCTGCTCCGGCACCTCGTCCGCCGGTACATCGGCGGGCGGCGCGGGCGGCGGCACCGACGGGCAGGGCTCGCTCACCCTCAACGTCGGTGACCAGAAGGGTGGTTCGGAGGCCGTGCTGCGCGCGGCCGGGGAGCTCGACGACCTGAAGTACAAGATCCGCTGGTCGACCTTCACCTCAGGGCCGCCGCTCCTGGAGGCCGTCAACGCCAAGGCCGTCGACATCGGTGCCGTCGGCAACACGCCGCCCGTCTTCGCGGCGGGCGCGGACTCGAAGATCTCCGTGGTGGCCGCGAGCCACGGCACGGCGGCGGGCGAGGCGATTCTCGTCCCGAACGACTCGCCCCTGAAGAAGCCGCAGGATCTCAAGGGCAAGTCCGTGGCCGTGGCGCAGGGGTCGTCGGCGCACTTCCAGTTGATCGCGTCCCTGAAGAAGGCGGGGCTCGCCTTCAAGGACGTCGAGGTCAAGTATCTGCAGCCGGCCGACGCGCTGGCCGCGTTCACCAGCGGCAAGGTGGACGCGTGGGCGGTCTGGGACCCGTACACCTCGCAGGTTCTGCAAGGGAAGAAGGGCCGCGTCCTGACCGACGGCGACGGGGTGGTGAACGGCCTCAACTTCCAGGTGGCCGCGCCCGGCGCGCTCAAGGACAAGAAGAAGTCCGCGGCGGTCGCCGACTACCTGAAGCGGCTGCGCAAGGCGCAGGACTGGGTCTACGACCACCCGGAGGCATGGGCGAAGGTCTGGGCGAAGGACACCGGCCTTCCGTACGAGGTCGCGCTCGACGCGGTCAAGCGCAGCAACGGCACCCGGGTCCCGGTGGCCGTGGACAAGAACGTGATCGCCTCCGAGCAGGAGATCGCGGACACCTTCACCGACCTGAAGCTGATTCCGCGCCGCATCGACTTCGGCGACTTCGTCGACACCCGCTTCAACGGCGACCTGCCGCCCTCCACCAGCAAGCCGCGCACCTACGGCAAGGAGTCCTGATCATGACTGTCCACCTCAACTGGTTCCTGCCGACCGGCGGCGACGGGCGTACTCTCGTCGACCGGCACGCCTACACCGACGGCGGCGTCAAGCGCTCCCGCGTCACTCCGGTCAGCGGGGTGCGGGCTCCCGACATCGACTATCTGATCCAGATCGCCAAGGCGGCCGAGCAGTTGGGCTTCGAGGCCGTGCTCACCCCGACCGGAACGTGGTGCGAGGACGCCTGGCTGACGACGGTCGCGCTCGCCCAGCACACGGAGCGGCTGAAGTTCCTTGTGGCGTTCAGGCCCGGTGTCATCTCCCCCGTGCTCGCCGCGCAGATGGCGGCCACGTATCAGCGCATCACTCGGGGACGGCTGCTCCTGAACGTCGTCACGGGCGGCGACTCCACCGAGCAGCGGCGCTTCGGCGATCATCTCGACCACGATCGCCGGTACGCCCGTACCGATGAGTTCCTCTCGATCGTCCGGGGAGTCTGGAGCGGGCGGCCCTTCGACTTCGACGGCGAGCACTACCAGGTGGAGGGCGGCCTCACCGCGCTGCCGCCGGACCCGCTGCCGGAGATCTTCTTCGGTGGTTCGTCGGCGGCGGCCGGGCCTGTCGCGGCGCGGCACACGGATGTGTATCTGACGTGGGGCGAGCCGCCGGAGCAGGTCAAGCAGAAGATCGACTGGATTGCGGGGCTCGCGGAGGAGCAGGGGCGCACGGTCCGTTTCGGGATCCGGCTGCACACGATCTCCCGCGACTCCGCCGCCGAGGCGTGGGCCACGGCGAACCGGCTGCTCGACGATCTCGACCCGGACACCGTCGCCGCAGCGCAGCAGGCGCTCGGCCGCAGCGAGTCCGTGGGCCAGCAGCGGATGCTCGCGCTGCACGGCGGTTCCCGCGACGACCTGGAGATCTCGCCCAATCTGTGGGCCGGGGTCGGCCTCGTGCGGGGCGGCGCGGGCACGGCGCTGGTGGGCAGTCACGCCGATGTGGCGGACCGGATCGAGGAGTACCACGCGCTCGGCATCGAGCACTTCGTCCTGTCGGGCTACCCGCACCTGGAGGAGGCGTACTGGTTCGGGGAGGGCGTGATCCCCGACCTTGCGGCGCGTGGGCTGCTGCCGCGCATCCCGGCCTCGCAGCTGGCCGGGGTCCCCGCGACGAACGGACGTCCGGCCTCGGCTCCGGGCGGCGCGCCGCTGTTGGTCGCCGGAGGCCGCTGACCTGGTCTCCCCAGGCCGCCGACGGACGGGTGCGCAGCGCGGGAAGATCCCGGGCCCCGATGGAGTTAGTAGAAACGTGAACGACATCGGGGCGCGGGACGCGGCCGCACAGCAGGCGGCACAAGAGGTGGACGCAGTCGTCATCGGCGCCGGGCAGGCGGGTCTTTCCAGCGCCCATCATCTGCGCAGGGTCGGCTTCGAGCCGGACCGGGACTTCGTCGTCCTGGACCACTCGCCACGGCCCGGCGGCGCATGGCAGTTCCGCTGGCCTTCGCTCACGTACGGGAAAGTGCACGGCATGCACTCGCTCCCCGGCATGGAACTGACGGACGCCGACCCGGCGCGCCCCTCGTCGCATGTCATCCGCGAGTACTTCGACGCCTACGAGCGGCGCTTCGACCTGCGGGTGCGCCGCCCCGTCGACGTACACCAGGTGCGCGAGAGTGACGACGGGCGGCTGCTCGTCGAGACCTCGGCCGGGACCTGGGCGACGCGCACACTGATCAACGCCACGGGCACCTGGGACCGGCCGTTCTGGCCGCGCTACCCGGGCCAGGACACCTTCCGCGGGCGGCAGTTGCACACGGCCGTCTATCCGGGGCCCGAGTCCTTCAAGGGGCAGCGGGTGATCGTCGTGGGCGGCGGGGCGTCCGGCACCCAGCATCTGATGGAGATCGCTCCGTACGCCGCCGAGACCACCTGGGTCACTCGGCGGGAGCCCGTCTTCCGCGAGGGACCGTTCGACGAGAACTGGGGGCGCTCGGCCGTCGCCATGGTCGAGGAGCGGGTACGGCAGGGGCTCGCGCCGCAGAGCGTGGTGTCCGTGACCGGACTGCCCGTCAACGACGCCATCCGGCAGGCGCGGGCCGACGGGGTGCTCGACCGGCTGCCGATGTTCGACCGCATCACGCCGAGCGGCGTCGAGTGGGACGACGGGCGGCGGGTCGACGCCGACGTGATTCTCTGGGCCACCGGATTCCGCGCGGCGATCGAGCACTTGGCGCCGCTGCGGCTGCGCGAGGCGGGGGGCGGCATCCGCCTCGAGGGCACCCGGGCCGTCGCCGACCCCCGCGTCCATCTGGTGGGGTACGGGCCGTCGGCCAGCACCATCGGCGCGAACCGCGCGGGGCGTGCGGCCGTGCGGGACATCCGGCGGCTGCTCGACGGGGTGCCGGTCGCGGTGTGACGCCGTCCAGGCGCCGACCAGGGTGCGCAGCTCGCCCGAACCGTCGCCCTCGGCGAAGCGCTCCCAGGCCGGCATGTCCTCCCACTCCGCGTAGTTGAGGACCGCGCCGCCCTCGGTTCGCTAACTGGCGGAATTCTTGATCTTGTTGAACTCCGCCACGTTCTTCTGCTGCTCCTCGAAGCTCGACGTGAAGCGCGTGTCGCCCGGCTTCACCGTCACGAAGTACAGCCAGTCGCCCTGTGGCGGGCTCGTCGCCGCACGCACGGCCTCCTCGCCGGGGTTGCCGATCGGGGTGGGCGGCAGACCCATGCGCGCGTAGGTGTTGTACGGGCTGTTCATCTTTGTGTCGGTGTCGCGGGTGTCCAGCGTCGACCGGTTCAGTGCGTAGTTGATCGTCGAGTCCAGCTGCAGGGGCATGCCCTGGTCGAGGCGGTTGTAGATGACCCGGGCCACCTTCCCCATGTCCGCCTTGGAACCGGCCTCGGCCTCGATCAGGCTCGCGATGGTGACGGTCTGGTAGACGTTCACCGCGTTCCGGTCGGCACCCGCCGTGACCTGGCCGCCGTTGAACCTCTTGGTCGCCGTGTTCACCATGTACGACAGGACGGACGCCGGAGTCGACTGGGAACTGATCGGATAGGTCGCCGGGAAGAGATACCCCTCCGGGTTGCCGCCCGCGTCACCGGGGAGCCTGAGGTCGGCCTTCGGCAGGGCCTTCTTCGTGGTGCCGGACGGCACCCCCAGGGCCTTGTCGATGGCGCCGTACACCTGGGCCGAGCGCCAGCCCTCGGGGATGGTCAGCGACTCGGGGCGTGGTTTGTCGTCCGGGATCAGCAGCGGCACCGCCACGGCGGTGGCGGCCACGACGGCTCCGGTCACGATCAGGGCGGTCCAGCCCCGACGCGTCAGTCGAATCGCGCCCCGGCGCGGAGTCTTGGTCTGCAGCATGCGGGCACGGTATCCCGCAGATAAGGACATTCAGCGCATATGTTCATGTCGCTGGCTCCAGTTGGGCGTCTCTGCGGACCAGGGCGGCGTAACGGCCGTCCCGCTCCAGGAGCTCCTCGTGGCTGCCGCGCTCGGCGGTCCTGCCCGCGTCGAGGACGACGATCTGGTCGGCGCCGCGGACCGTGGAGAGCCGGTGGGCGATGGTGAGCGTCGTCCGATCGGCGGACAGCGCGTCGATGGCTTCCTGCACGGCGTGCTCGGTGTGGGTGTCCAGGGCGCTGGTGGCCTCGTCCAGGATGAGCACGGGCGGGTCGCGCAGGATCGTACGGGCGATGGCGAGGCGCTGCTTCTCGCCTCCGGAGAAGCGGTGGCCGCGCTCGCCGACGACGGTGTCGTACGCATCGGGCAGGGACGCGATGTGGTCGTGGATCTGGGCGGCGCGGGCGGCCGTGATCAGTTCCTCGTCGGTGGCGTCGGGCTTGGCGAAGCGCAGGTTCTCGGCGACCGAGGCGTGGAAGAGGTACGTCTCCTGGGAGACGACGCCGACCGCGCGGGCCAGCGTGTCGAAGTCCAGGTCGCGTACGTCGACGCCGTCGATCGTGACGCGGCCGCCCGTCACGTCGTACAGCCGTGGCACGAGATAGCTGAGCGTCGATTTCCCGGAGCCGGTGGGGCCGACGACGGCCAGGCTGCCGCCCGCGGGGACGGTGATGTCGATGCCGTCGAGGATCGGACGGCTGCGGTTCTCCTCCGTGTCTCCGTCCGCGTCATAACGGAACTCGACGCCCTCGAAGCGGACCTCGCCCTTGATCTTGTCGAGGCGCACGGGGCGCTCCGGCTCGGTGATGTCGATGGGCAGGTCCAGATACTCGAAGATGCGCTGGAAGAGCGCGAGCGAGGTCTGGATCTGTACGCCGGTGGAGAGCAGGCTCACGGTGGGCCGGAACAGGCCCTGCTGGAGCGAGACGAAGGCGACGAGCGTGCCGATCGAGACCGTCGGGCCGCCGAGCTGGAAGGCGAGGCCCGCGGTCCAGTAGATGACGGCGGGCATGGCGGCCATGACGATCGTGATGACGGCCATGCGCCAGCGCCCCGCCATGTTCGACCGGACCTCGAGGTCGACCAGTTGCTCGGACTCGTCGGCGAAGGACTTGGTGAGCGAGTCGGCGCGGCCCATGGTGCGGCCGAGCAGGATGCCGCTGACGGAGAGCGACTCGGTGACCGTGGCGGCCATCGCGGCCATCTGCTTCTGGCGCTGCGTGGCGATCTTCTTGCGCTCGCGGCCGACGCGGCGGCTGATCCACACGAACACGGGCAGCAGGAGCAGCGAGACGACGGTGAGGCGCCAGTCGAGGGCGAGCATCGCGACGATGGTGGCGACGACGCTGGTGAGGTTCGAGACCAGGGACGTGGCGGTGGAGGTGACCGTCGCCTGCATGCCGCCGATGTCGCTGGCGATGCGGGACTGGACCTCACCGGTGCGCGTCCTGGTGAAGAAGGCGAGCGACATGCTCTGCAGCCGGCCGTAGACGGCGGTGCGCAGGTCGTGCATGACGCGCTGGCCGACCGTCGTGCTGATCAGCGTCTGCAGGACGCCGAAGACGCTGGTGACGACCGCGCTGAGGATCATGCCGAGGGCGAGCAGGCTCAGCAGGCCCGTCCGTCCCTGCGGGATGGCGGTGTCGAGGATTTCCTTCAGCAGGAAGGGGGTGGCGACCGAGACCAGGGAGGCGGCGCCGACCAGGAGGCCGACGACCGCGAGGCGGCCGCGGTAGGGGCGGAAGAGGCGCAGGATGCGGCGGATCTGCCGCGGCTGCTCCTCCTGACCTGGTGCGAGGGGCGGCTGTGGGGTCCACCGGGGTTCGTCGTGAGGCATGGGCTCCTACGGGAGGTGAGGCGGCCGTCGGCTCGCGGGCCGCCCATGACGGACGGTCCACGAGCCGACGATGACTGATGGAGCATAGCTCACTGTTACCTATACTCACAATGCACAAGGTCCTGATAATGTTCCCCGCATGAACACCCCGGACGCCGACGGCCTGCTCGCCGAACAGCTGCTGCGGCTGACCCGCAGGCTGCACCGCATCCAGAAGCGCCATCTGGTGCCGATCGGCATCACCCCGGCCCAGTCCCGTCTGCTGCGCACCCTCGCGCACTGCGAGACGCCGCCCCGCATGGCCGACCTCGCCCAGCGCCTCGAAGTGGTCCCGCGCGCGGTGACGAGCCTGGTGGACGGCCTGGAGGCGAGTGATCACGTCCGCCGCGTGCCCGATCCCACCAACCGCCGGGTGATCCGCATCGAGCTCACCGACGCCGGACGCGGTGCGCTCAGGGAACTGCGCACCGCGCGCCGGGCCGCCGCAGAGGACATCCTGGCTCCATTGGACGCCGAGCAGCGCGCGCAGCTCGGCGTCCTGCTGAACGCGCTGTTCGATGTGCCGGACGTCCGCCGCCGCTGAAATCGTCTCTCACACCGCCGAGGAGAGCCCATGCCGCTGCTGGAGCCCAAGCCGCAGGCCCTGCGCCCCACATCGCGCACGGAGGGCCCGGCCCCCGACCGGGTGCCGGACCGGCGGGCCACGGGCACTCCGGAGCCGCTGCGCTCGGAGCTGTCCGCGCTGCTCGGCGCCGACAAGGTCCTGACGGGCATCTCCGACCTGGTGCGGTACGCGTCCGACGCGAGCCCCTACCGCTTCGTGCCGCAGGTGGTGGTCGTCGCGGAGGACATCGACGACGTCTCCGCCGTCCTGTCGTACGCACACGGCAGGAGCCGCGAGGTCGTGTTCCGCGCGGCGGGCACCTCGCTCAACGGCCAGGCACAGGGCGAGGACATCCTGGTCGACGTGCGCCGGCACTGGGCGGGCGTCGAGGTCATCGGCGACGGGGAGCGGGTACGGCTCGGCCCGGGGACGACGGTCGTGCGGGCCAACGCCACGCTCGCCCGGCACGGACGCGTCCTCGGCCCCGACCCGGCGAGCGCGATCGCGTGCACGATCGGCGGGGTCGTCGCGAACAACGCCTCCGGGATGACGGCGGGCACAACCCGCAACTCGTACCGCACGGTCGCCTCGCTCACCTTCGTCCTGCCGACGGGCACGGTCGTCGACACGGCGGAGCCGGACGCCGATGAGCAGTTGGCACATGCCGAACCCGCCCTCTGCGATGGCCTGTTGGCGATCAAGCGCGAGATC
Organism: Streptomyces sp. NPDC086554; assembly: GCF_040686095.1. Taxonomy (NCBI): domain Bacteria; kingdom Bacillati; phylum Actinomycetota; class Actinomycetes; order Kitasatosporales; family Streptomycetaceae; genus Streptomyces; species Streptomyces sp. NPDC086554. The sequence continues at coordinate 109,353 of NZ_JBFBJK010000018.1, read as the reverse complement.
GAGGCGGACCCGAAGCTCACCGCCCGCATCCGCGCCAAGTACGAGATCAAGAACACGAACGGCTACCGCCTGGACGCCTTCCTGGACGGCGCGACGCCAGTCGAGATCCTGCGGGGTCTGATGGTGGGCTCCGAGGGCACCTTCGGCTTCATCTCCGAGGTCGTCTTCGACACGCTTCCGCTGGACCGCCGGGTGACCACGGGCCTGCTCTTCTTCCCGTCCTTGCCGGCCGCCGCCGCGGCGGTCCCGCTGTTCAACGAGGCGGGCGCGCTGGCCGTCGAGCTGATGGACGGCAACACGCTGCGCGCGTCGACCAGTGTCGCGGGGGTGCCGGCCGACTGGGGGCAGCTGCCGAAGTCGACGGCCGCGCTCCTGGTGGAGTTCCGCGCACCGGACGAGGCGCGCCAGGAGGCGTACGAGGCGGCCGCCTCCGAGGTCGTCGAGGGGCTCGAACTGGTCGCGCCGGTCGCCTCGGTGACGAACGCGTTCACCCGCGACGCGAAGACGATCGGGGGCTACTGGAAGGCGCGCAAGGCGTTCGTGACGGCGGTCGGCGGATCGCGCCCGTCCGGGACGACGCTCATCACCGAGGACTTCGCGGTGCCGCCCTCGCGGCTCGCGGACGCCTGCGAGGCTCTCCTCGACCTCCAGACGCGGCACGGGTTCGACGCGGCCGTGGCTGGGCACGCCGCGCACGGCAATCTGCACTTCCTGCTCGCCTTCGACGCGGGAAAGCCGTCGGACGTGGAGCGCTATGCCGCGTTCATGGACGCCTTCTGCAGGCTGACCGTCGAGCGCTTCGACGGTTCGCTGAAGGCCGAGCACGCGACGGGGCGCAACATCGCGCCCTTCCTCGAGCTCGAATGGGGCGCCAGGGCCACGGAGTTGATGTGGCGCACGAAGCGGGTCATCGACCCCGACGGGGTGCTCGCACCGCGCATCGTCCTGGACCGCGACCCGAAGGCACATCTCCGGGGTCTGAAGACGATCCCCAAGGTGGAGCTGATCGCGGACCCGTGCATCGAGTGCGGCTTCTGCGAACCGACCTGCCCCAGCGAGGACTTGACCACGACACCGCGCCAACGGATCGTGCTGCGCCGCGAGATGATGCGCCAGGCGCCCGGTTCACCGGTCGAGGACAGCCTGGTCGACGCGTACGGCTACGACGCCGTGGACACCTGCGCAGGGGACTCGACCTGCAAGCTCGCCTGCCCGGTCGGCATCGACACGGGCGCTCTGATGAAGGAATTCCGGCACGCGCGGCACTCCCCGCGCGAGGAGCGGGCCGCCGCGCTCGCCGCCAAGAACTTCAAGGCGGTCGAGGCCTCCGCCCGTCTTGCCGTGGCCGCCGCCGACCGGATCAGCGACCGGCTCCTGACCACGGTGACGCGGGCCGCGCGCAAGGCCGTACGCCCCGATCTGATCCCCGAGTGGCTGCCGGTCATCCCCGGAGCGGCCGCCCGCAGGCTGCCGTACACCACGCGCGTGGGCGCGAGCGCCGTCTACTACCCGGCGTGCGTCAACCGCATCTTCGGCAGCCCCGGTGACCGCTCGCTGCCCGAGGCGCTGGTCGCCGTATCCACGCGCGCGGGCAGGCCGGTCTGGATTCCGGACGATGTCGCCGGGACGTGCTGCGCGACGATCTGGCACTCGAAGGGGTACGACGCGGGCAACGCCGTCATGGCCAACCGCATCGTCGAGGCCGCCTGGGGCTGGACGGCGGGCGGCCGGCTGCCGCTGGTCGTGGACGCCTCGTCCTGCACGCTCGGCATCGCGCACGAGGTGGTGCCCTATCTCACCGACGACAACCGGCAGTTGCACCGCGAGCTGACCGTCGTCGACTCCCTCGTCTGGGCCGCCGACGAGCTGCTCCCCCACCTGACCGTGTACCGCACGGTCGGCTCCGCCGTGCTGCACCCCACCTGTTCCATGAGCCACCTCGGCAACGAGGCACAGCTGCGGACCTTGGCCGAAGCCTGCGCGGACGAGGTGGTCGTCCCGGACGACGCCGGGTGCTGCGCCTTCGCGGGCGACCGCGGCATGCTGCACAAGGAGCTGACGGAGTCGGCGACCCGCAAGGAGGCGGCCGAGGTCACCGCACGGGACTTCGACGCGCACCTCTCGGCGAACCGCATGTGCGAGGTCGGCATGGATCACGCGACGGGCCGTCACTACTACTCGGTGATCCTGGACCTGGAGCGCGCGACGCGACCGTGAACGCTCGTGCGGCAGCGGCGGCGGCGATCAGTCGGTGCCGCACGGACCGGTCAGGACTCTTGATCCGGGGTCTCGCGCGCTTCCAGCGGGCGAGTGGCCGGGCCGTGCAGGACGGAGCCGTCCGTCGCGAACCGGGATCCGTGGCAGGGGCATTCCCACGCTCGTTCGGCGTTGTTGAATTGCACCAAGCATCCGAGGTGGGTGCAGCGCGCGGCGACCGCGCTGACCTGCCCGGTCTCGTCCCGGTAGACGGCGCACCGGTGGCCGTCCAGGCGGACGACAGCCCCGCTGCCGGGCGGGATGTCGGTCACCGCGTCGACGTGGCTGGTGTGCAGTCGGTCGCCGATGAAGTGCTTGGCCACGGCCGCCTGGTGGGCGGCCAGTTCACCGGTGGCGCGGACCGGCGGCAGCCGACGCGGGTCGTACAGCTCCGTCCAGGCGGGCCGGGGCCCGCCCGCGATGTGGGCGGTGAGCAGCCGGCCGGCCATGACGCCGTTGCTCATGCCCCAGCCGCCGAAGCCGGTGGCGACGAACATGTGCTGGGTGCCGGGGTGGGCGTGGCCGACGTAGGGCACATGGTCGACGGAGTCGTTGTCCTGCGCCGCCCAGCGATAGGCGGTGTCCGCCTCCGCGAAAGGCGGCACGGCCTCGCTCGCCCAGGCCTCGAGGCGGGCGAACCGTCCGCGGACGTCGGCCGCACCCGGTTCGAACGATTCGCCGGTCACGATGAGCAGCCGTCGCCCTTCGTCGTACGGTGCGCTGCGCAGCGACCGGATCCGGTCCTCCGGGGTGATGTACATGCCCGTGGGCGCCGCGTCCGCCGGCACCGGTGCCGCGATGACCAGCTCACGTCGGGGTGTGAGCAGGGTGAAGAGCAGGCTGTGGTCGAAGACGGGGTAGTGCGTGGCGATGACCGTGTCGCTCGCCTGGACGGTGGCTCCGCTCTCGGTGGTCAGTCGGCAGACGTGGCCGTCGTGCAGGCCGGTGACCCGGGTGCGCTCGAAGACGCGTCCCCCTGTCCTGGTGATGTTCTCGGCCAACGCGAGCAGGAACTTGCGGGGATGGAACTGCAGTTGGCCGTCGACGCGGACCGCCCCGGAGATGTCGAAGGGGAGTTCCGTGTCGGTGACGAAGGACGCGTCGAGCCCGGCCCGCCGTGCCGCCGCGGCCTCCTGCTCGATCTCGGCGACGCGTGCGGAGTCCCGTACGTAGGTGAAGGCGGGGGCCCGTTCCAGGTCCGCGTCGATGTGCAGCTCGTCGCAGAGGGCGGCGGTGCGCTCCACGGCGTCCTGCTGGGAATGTGCGTAGAGCCAGGCCGCGTCGGCGCCTCGCTCCGCCTCAAGACGCGCGTACATCAGACCGTGCGCGGCGGTCACCTTGGCCGTCGTGGCGCCGCTGACTCCGGCGGCGATCCGGTCCGCCTCCAGGACGACCACGCCGAGGCCCGAGCGGACGAGGTCCCAGGCGGCGCACAGCCCGGCGATACCACCACCGATGACCGCGACGTCCGCGGCCAGATCCGCGTCGAGGGGCGGATAGTGGGTACCGGGCGTGGTCGCCATCCAGTACGACTCGTCGGTGGTCGGGCGCTGCGGGTTCATGGCTTCCCCTGATGGTCCCGTCACTTGATGGTGGGCTCGGGGGCGATGAGGACGTCCCATGAGTTCAGGACGTCGGGCAGGTGGTCGACGTCGATGTATTCGGGATTGACAAGCACCTTTCGGGGTGCGAGATGGCGGCGCAGCCAGGAGATTCCCATCCGGTTCGTGACATTGCTCCGCGTGACGAAGATGTCGCGTCCCGCACGCACAAAATCCGCCGCGTCGAACACCGGGAACGAGAAATCCGCCTGGAACAGCGCGTCGGTGAGCTGCGGTTTCGGCACCGCCGTCCAGCGTGCCCCGCGCCGGAAATAGTCCTTGAGGATCGCGCGGTAGGAGTGGGTCTCGAAATAGAAGCCGTGCGACGACCAGTCGGGCGTGCGGAAGTCCTGCTTGTGGACGACCGGCTCGGGGCGGGTGACCGTGATTCCGAGCGAGCGCAGGAGACCGATGAACTGATCGAGCTCTTCCTGCGCAGGCTCGACCAGCATCTTCGGATGGCTGGAGGGGATTGTCGCGCCGTCGAGGCGCCCGACGATGACTTCCTCCAGCGGGTCCCACTCATTGTGGGAATTGACCGGCGAAACGAGCGGTTCCGCAGCGTCGTCGGTCATGGCTACCGCCCTTCTCCACACCCTTCGCACACAGGAGTCGGGTAACCCACTCGCCAATTTTACTCTCGGCGGCGCGGTACGGGCGGTGGCCACGACGCGCCTCGCGGCAGGGCAGTGAAGCGGCTGCCCCGCCCGACAGGCCAGAGCGGCGGTTCCCACCGCGTCCACAAGTCCATGAACTCGCGCACAGAAGTCCAACTCTCTGGCCACTTCGCTCCCTTGCGCCCCCGTCGCACCCCCATCAGGGTGGCTTCCGCCCCAGTGGTAGAGACCAGCCGCCCATCGCTACGGAGGTCCCGATGCACGACGAGAACGCGACACCGGCCCCTGACGAGTCCGCCGAGGGCCACACGTCCTCCGACGGCCACTCCCGCCGCACCGTGCTGCGCACCGCAGGACTCGCCGGTGCCGGGCTCGGGCTCGGCGCCTTCACCGGCGGCACCGCCCAGGCCGACACCCCGCAGGCGGCAGCCGCCGAGGCGCCGACCCGCCAGGGCGAGACCATGGTCGGCGTACCGTTCGAGCGGCGCTCCACGGTGCGGGTCGGCATCGTCGGGCTCGGCAACCGCGGCGGCAGCATGATCGATCTGTTCCTCGCGATCCCGGGCGTGAAGGTCGTCGCGCTGTGCGACCCGGTCAAGGACAAGACCGCGAAGGCCGCGAAGAAGGTCACCGACGCGGGCCAGCCCGCCCCGGCGACGTACACGAAGGGCGATCACGACTTCGAGAATCTCTGCAAGCGCGGCGACATCGACTTCGTGTACGTCGCGACGCCCTGGGACTGGCACTTCGACATGGCCAAGTCGGCGATGCTGAACGGCAAGCACGTCGGTGTGGAGTGTCCGATCGCCCTGCAGCTCGACCAGCTGTGGGAACTCGTCGATCTCTCCGAGCGCACCCGCAGACACTGCATGCAGCTGGAGAACTGCTGCTACGGCAAGAACGAGATGCGCGTGCTCCGGATGGCGCACGCAGGCAAGTTCGGCGATCTGCTGCACGGGGCCGGCGCGTACAACCACGATCTGCGCGGCCTGATGTTCGACCCGGACTACTACGAGGGTCCGTGGCGGCGCCTGTGGCACACGCGGCTGCGCGGCGACCTCTACCCCAACCACGGCTTCGGTCCGGTCTCCAACTACATGGACATCAACCGCGGCGACCGCGTCACCCACATCTCCAGCTTCGGCACGCCCGCCCTCGGTCTCGCCGAGTACCGCAAGGCCAACATGCCGGCGGGCGACCCGAGCTGGAAGGAGACGTACATCGAGAGCGACCGCACCATCAGCCTCGTCCAGACGGCGAAGGGGCGGGTGATTCGCCTTGAGCACGACGTCTCCACTCCCCATCCTTACAGCCGCATCAACAGTCTCGGCGGCACGAAGGGCGTCTTCGAGGACTATCCGGAGCGCATCTACATCGAGCCGGACCACACCAACGACGAGTGGGGCGACTTCGCCAAGTACGCCGACTTCGACCACTGGCTGTGGAAGGAGCACTCCAACCCGCCCGGCGGGCACGGCGGCATGGACTACATCATGATCTTCCGTCTGATGCAGACCATGCAGCTCGGCCTGGTGCCCGACTTCGACGTCTATGACGCCGCGACCTGGACCTCCCCCGTGCCGCTGAGCCACCTCTCCATCAAGGCGAAGGGTGCGCCGCAGGCGATCCCCGACTTCACTCGCGGGCTGTGGAAGAAGGCGCGTCCGGGAGTGGACTCGGAGAAGCCGCAGGCGTAAGGGACTTGGCGGCGGGCTCGGCGGTGCTCTCATCGGCGCCGCCGGGCTCCTCCGCCTGTTCCGGTACGAAGGCGATCTCGCCGCCCAGGACCTTCTTGGCGCGCGCCGTGTCGAGGGCTCCCTCCCAGCGGGAGACCACGAAGACGGCGACGCAGTTGCCGAGCAGGTTCGTGGCGACGCGCATGGCGTCCATGATGCGGTCGACGCCGAGCAGGAGCGCCACCGCACCGGCGGGGATGACCCCGAGCGCGGAGGCCGTCGCGGACAGCGCGAGGAACGCCGAACCGGGCACGCCCGCCATGCCCTTGCTGGTCAGCATGAGCACGAGGACGACGGTGATCTGCTGGCCCAGGCTCAGATCCACGCCCACCGCCTGCGCGATGAACAACGTACCGATGGAGAGGTAGATCGAGGCCCCGTCGAGGTTGAAGGAGTACCCCGTCGGCAGGACAAGGCCCACCGCGTCGTCGCGGCAGCCCGCCTGGCGCAGCTTCTGCATCATGCGCGGCATGACGGTCTCGCTGGAGGCCGTGCCGAGCGCGAGCAGCATCTCCTCTCGGGTGTAGCGGACGAACTTCCACAGGCTCAGGCCGGTGAGCGCCTTGAGGGCGAGGCCGAGGAGCAGCAGGAAGATCAGGGCCACCGCGTAACAGACACCGATGAGTTTGCCGTACGTCGACAGGGCGCCGAGGCCGTACTCCCCCACCAGGTGGGCGGTGGCTCCGAAGACGGCGAGCGGGGCCAGCTTCATGATGAAGCCGACGATCGCGAAGACGATCTCCTGGCCCTGTTCGATGGCGGGCAGGATCGCGGGGACCTTCGTGTTGCCGAGGTGCAGCAGCGCCGCGCCGACCAGGCAGGACAGCACGAGGACTTGGAGCAGGGAGTTCTCCGCGAAGGCTCCGACGGCGCTGTCCGGCAGTGAGTGCAGGATGAACTCGCTGGTCGAGGGCAGTTCACCGCCGCCGGTCTTCTCGTCGACAGCCGAGGCGTCGAGCTGGGAGGGGTCGACGTTCATGCCGGCGCCGGGGCTCACCAGGTTTCCGGCGAGCAGGCCGACCACGAGGGCGACCGTGGTCGCGACCTCGAACCAGATCAGCGCCTTGAGCCCGATGCGGCCGAAGGCCTTGAGGTCTCCGGCCTTGGTGATGCCGGCGACGACCACGCAGAAGACGAGCGGGGCGATCATCGCCTTGATGAGACGTACGAAGCCGTCGCCGAGCGGCTGGACGGCCGTGCCCGCGTGGGGCCACAGCCGTCCGACGACGACTCCGATCACCAGCGCGCAGGCGACCTGCGCGAACAGTGAGGTTCGCAATGTGCGTGCGACGCGTCCCGATATGGACGGTACGGACTGCGGCACGGGCACTCCTGTAGAGAGACTTCAAGTGACTTCTGTCATGCGGAAGTTTGTTTCCGCGAGGCGCCACTATGGCGGAGTGCCCGCTTCCGTAAAAGACCTCCAGATCACATCGGCGTAAATCTTGGATCTTGCTCCAAGTGCCGTGGGCGGGCCGCCACGTTCAGCAGCGCAGCCGGTCCTCCGTCAGGGTCCCTTGCACGGTGGCCAGGGTGCGGTCGTGGCAGGGGCCGTCCCCGTACAGGCGATAGCGCTCGCGGGACGTGCCCACGGCGTGCCTCTCGTCGCGCGGGACGTTGGCGGTGTACGTCGCGTCGCCCTCGTACCGGTCATCGGCCACCGACCGTCCGGTGCGGCGGCCGTCGTGCGTGGTGACCTTCTCCGTCCGGTCGCCGAGCGCGATCTCGGTGCGCAGCCGGTCGCCGGCGCCGAGCGTCGTCGTGCCGTCCATCGTGTACGTCCGGTCGGTGTGCGCCGCGCGGCCGTTGGTGGTGACCGTCTCGCGGTCCGTCCAGGTGGACTCGAGCGCGTCCGTGGACTCGCCCTCGGTCCAGCGGTGCACGGAGGTGTTGCCGAGCGCGCGGGTGACGGTGGTCTCGACGCGGCCGTGGGAGGTGTCGACGTACCCCGAGACGCTGAGCTTGTGGCTGCCGCGGGTGTCGAGGCGGTGCTCCGGCGAACCGGGGGTGTACGTCGCCTTGTTGGCGAGCTCGCCCGCCCGGTGTCCGGTCAGCTTCCCGGTGACCTGCTCGCTCTTCTCGTCCTGCCAGACCAGGATGTTGGTCGGCGTGTGCCAGCCGGTCGTCGCCTCCGGCCTGCCCGCGACGGAGACCTCCACCTGGTGCGGGCGGCCGTCGTTGAGCAGCCCGGCGAACGGCGTCAGGTCGTACTCGATGGGCTTGATGTCGAAGGCACGGGGCCCTGGAATCACGTACCACAGGAAGGGGTTGGACCAGCCGCCCGTCCACACGGTCGGGAACGGAGTCGCGATACCGGCGAGTTGACCGTCGACCGTGACCTGCACCTCGCGGTAGGGGCCCTCATCGGCCTTGCAGGAGTACGGCGCGGCGTCGGGCACCGTCAGATACCAGTACTCCTCGCAGCCGCCGCCCGAGCCCGTCGCGTAGACCTCGGCGACGATGCGTTCGCTGTTGCGCGGGGTGGTGACGGTGGTGGCGTCGCCGAGGGGCAGGACGCGGTCCGGGGGCGCCTGTTCGGGCCCGGTGCCCTTCTCCGGCGCGTAGAACGTCAGGGTCGCCTCGACGTCGATGATCCCGGTGTACGTCTCGTTGACGACGTTCCCGATGAGCATCTCGACCTGCTGGTCGCGGCCCAGGGTCTCGCGGTAGCGCGTGACGTCCTTCTCCACGGACCAGGTGATGCCGTCCACGGACGGCTCCGGAGTGGACGTGCGGAAGACCTCGACACCGCCGATGCGGAGATAGCCGAGGCGGTCGTACTGCCTGCCCTTGACCTTGCCGTCGAGGCGGAGGACCACCTTGCCCCAGTCGCCCTTGCCGCACTTCTCGGGCGGGGTGTAGTCGCCCTTGTAGGGCGTGAAGTCCTTGAACTGCGCCTCGGCCACGGTCACTTCGCACGACTTCGTGTGCGGTTTCTCGATGGGCGGTGCGGCCGTGATCGGGTCGTGCCAGTCGTTGCCGAACTCCGGTGGGGGCGTGTCGGCCGCCGCCGGGCCTGCGCTGAAGAGTGTGCTCGCCGCGAGGGTGACCCCGACGAGCATGGACATGACGCGTCTTCTCATGGGGGATTTCTACGCCGAAGGGCCCTTGCGGAGCTAGCCCTTCAGGATCGCCTCGTCAGGCCTTCAGGTTCGCCTTGTCGCCCATCACCACGACCGGGTGCCGCCTCGGATCGAGGTTCTTCAGGAGGTACTCCATGCCCGGCTTCGACAGGCTCACGCACCCCGACGTACCGCTGCCGTGGTCCATGTGCAGCCAGATGCTGCCGCCCTTGGCCTGGCCCTGGGGGCGGTTCGGGTCGTTGGGCGGGGTGCCCTTGGCGCGGTTGTAGTCGATGGCGATGACGTAGTCGAAGTCGTGCCAATGCGTCTTGGGCCAGTAGTGCGGGGCCTGCATCGACGCGCTCCGGGTGTACGGGAACTTGGCGCCCGGATCGGCGAGCACACCGCCCGCGTCGGTGAGCGTGAAGACACCCACCGGGCTGCGCTTGTCGTTCTCACGGTGATCGGTGGTCCAGCCCTTCTTGCCGTTGTGGGCCGGCCAGCTGCGGGTCATGTCCCAGGTGCCGCCGGACTTCGTGTACAGGACGACGGTGGACTTCGCCGAGTCCTCGCCCTGTCCGTAGACGGCGACGACCTGTTGCGCGTTCGCGGGGATCTTGTCCTGGAGGCGGTCGCCGACGTCGGGGATGCGCTTGAGGTCCTCGGTCGCAGGTGCCTTCGCTCTCTTCGCCTGGCCCGTGCCCGCGTCGTCCTCCTTCGCCGCGACCTTCGCCCCGTCGTCCGAACTTCCGCAGGACGTCAGAAGAACACCGCAGGCCGCGACCGCGACCGCCGCTCGCACCGCACCGGCTATACGCATCCGTCCATGGTCGCACCCGGCACGCCGAACCCGTCCCGAGCCCCTGGCCCGCCCGGAGAACGGGCCGAATCTTTACTCCCCGGCAGAAAACCGTTTGCCTCGGCCCACCGTACGAGGCGAACCTTTCACGGCCTGTTACCGCCGTCTTACCGGCTCCATACGGGCTCCATACCGCCGCCCGCACACGGCCGTCCGTTCACGCCGGCTCTCTCCGCCGAACGACGGTCCCCCGCTCCTAGCTCTGGGACGTCATGCAGATTCGCGATCTTCCGTACGCCGACCCGGGCATGCCGGATGCCCGCTCGGGCCCGCGCTTCCTGCTCTGGCTCGGGCGGAACCAGCTCGGCGGTCAGTTCAAGTCGCTCGCCTGGGGCCTGCTGCACTTCGGCTCCATCGCGGTGCTCCCGTACCTGGTCGGCATGGCCGTGCAGGCCGTGGTCGACCGCTCCGGAGGGCGACTCGCTCTGGCGGGCGGGCTGATGCTGCTGTTCGGGCTCGCCATCGCCGCGGGCGACACGATGCTGCACCGCACGGCGGTCACCAACTGGATCACCGCGGCCGCCCGTGTCCAGCAACTGCTCGCCCGCAAGACGGCACAGCTGGGCTCGGCGCTCACGCGGCGCGTCGCCGCCGGTGAGGTGGTCGCGGTGTCCACCGGTGACGTCGAGAAGATCGGCTGGTTCGTGGAGGCGGGCTCGCGGTTCGCGGCCGCCGCGCTGACCGTCGTCTTCGTCTGCGTCGGGCTCGTCGTCTACCAGCCCGCGCTCGGCGTGCTCGTGGCGGTCGGTGTCCCCGTGCTCGCGCTCGCCGTACTCCCGCTGCTGCCGCCCGCAACCCGGCGGGCCGACCACCAGCGCGAAAAGGCCGGGCGTGCGACCGAACTCGCATCGGACACGGTGGCCGGCCTGCGCGTGCTGCGCGGCATCGGCGGCGAGGAGCTCTTCCTCGACCGCTACCGCCGCGCCTCGCAGGAAGTGCGTACGGCAGCCGTGCGCAGCGCCCGGATGTGGGCGACCATCTCGGCGGTCCAGGTGCTGCTTCCGGGGCTGCTGCTCGTCGTGGTCGTCTGGCAGGGGGTGAGCCTGGCCCGCGAAGGCCGGATCACCGTCGGTGAACTGGTCACCGTCTACAGCGCGATCACGATGCTGACCTATCCCCTGCGGCACTTCGAGGAGATCGCGATGGCCTACAGCTTCTCGCGCCCCTCGGCCAAGCGCGCGGCCCGCGTTCTCGCCCTGGAGCGCGTGACGCACCCCGGTGGGTCGAACGACGACGTTGAGACGCCCGCCGGTGACCTCTACGACCCGGCGACCGGGCTGCTCGCCCCCGCGGGCCGCCTCACCGCCGTGGTGTGCGGCGACCCGGACGAGGCGGGGCGGCTCGCGGAACGGCTCGGCGGGCACGCCGCGTTCGACGGTGCGGAGAAGCTGCCGTCGGTGCTGCTCGGCGGGGTGGCGCTGGACACGGTGCCGCTGGCCGCCGCCCGCACCGCCGTCCTCGTCCAGGACAAGGACCCGGTGCTGCTCTCCGGGTCGCTCCGCGGGCTCCTCGACGTGCCCGCGTCGGGAGCGGTGAGCGCCGACGAGGCCCTGACGGCCGCCCAGTGCGCCGATGTCCTTGACGCCCTGGCGCAGGCCTCGGTGGACGAGGCCCCGCTGGACGCGCATGTCACGGAGCGCGGGCGTTCGCTGTCCGGCGGGCAGCGGCAACGGCTCGCGCTGGCCCGCTCGTTGGTCACCGACGCGGGCGTCCTCGTCCTCGACGAACCGACGTCCGCCGTCGACTCGCACACCGAGGCGCGGGTCGCCGACGGGATCAGGGACCTGCGCCGGGGACGCACGACCGTGGTCCTGACCTCGTCGCCGCTGATCCTCGACCGGGCCGAGCGCGTCGTCTTCCTGTACGAGGGCGAGGTCGTGGCGGTGGGCGAGCACCGCGAGCTGGTGCACAGCGAGCCCCGCTACCGCGCGGTCGTCACACGCGAGACGGACGACGAGCCGGCTCCGACACCCCCGGCATCCGCGGCACCCCCCACATCCCCGACGCTCCTGACCGACTACGACATCGAGGAGACGGCATGATCGGCCTGGCGCCACCGGAGTACGACCCGGCGGCACCGACGACCGCGGAGACCCTGCCCGTCGGCGCACCGGCGACCGTGGGGACGTACGTCCGCGAGCTGCTGCGGCGGCACCGCAGGGCGTTCGTCGTGCTCGTCACCGTCAACACCCTCGCCGTGGTCGCCTCGTTGGTCGGCCCGTACGTACTCGGCGGTCTCGTCGAGAGCGTCTCGGACGGCGCGCGCGATCTCCATCTGGAGCGCACCATCGGCCTGTTCACCCTGGCCCTCGCCGTCCAGGCCTTCTTCGTCCATCAGGTACGGCTGCGCGGCGCGATGCTCGGTGAACGGATGCTGGCCGATCTGCGCGAGGACTTCCTCGTACGGTCGGTCGGACTGCCGCCCGGTGTGCTCGAGCGGGCCGGAACCGGTGACCTGCTGTCGCGGATCACCACGGACATCGACCGCCTCGCGAACGCCATGCGGGAGGCGGTGCCGCAGCTCGCGATCGGTGTGGTGTGGATCGCGCTGCTGATCGCAGGGCTCACCGTGACCGCGCCGCCGCTGGCGCCCGCCGTACTGGTTGCGGTACCGCTGCTGGTGGTGGGCTGCCGCTGGTACTTCAAGCGGGCGCCGTCCGCCTACCGTTCGGAGGCCGCGGGGTACGCCGCCGTCGCCGCCGCGCTCGCCGAGACCATCGACGCGGGCCGGACCGTGGAGGCGCACCGGCTCGGGGAGCGCCGGGTCGAGCTGTCGGAACGCCGCATCAAGGAATGGACCGCGTGGGAACGGCACACGCTCTACCTGCGCTCCGTCCTCTTCCCGGTCATCACGTTCACGCACACCATCGTGCTGTGCTCGGTGCTGATGATCGGCGGCGCGTTCACCCTGCAGGGCTGGATCAGCGTCGGCCAGCTGGCCACGGGTGCGCTGATCGCGCAGATGCTCGTCGACCCGCTGGGGATCATCCTCAGGTGGTACGACGAGCTGCAGGTCGCCCAGGTGTCACTGGCCCGGCTCGTCGGCGTACGCGACATCGAACCGGACGCGGGCGACTCCTCGGTGGCTCCGGACGGGCGTGACGTGCTCGCGGACGACGTGCACTTCGGCTACCGGGCGGGCGTCGACGTGCTGCGGGAGGTGTCGCTCGCCGTCGAGCCGGGCTCGCGCGTCGCGCTGGTCGGCCCGTCCGGCGCGGGCAAGTCCACGCTGGGCAGGCTGCTCGCCGGGATCTACGCGCCGCGCGACGGCCGAGTGACCCTGGGCGGCGCCGAGTTGTCGGACATGGCCGCGGAGGCGGTGCGCGCACATGTGGCCCTGGTCAACCAGGAGCACCACGTCTTCGTGGGCTCCCTGCGCGACAACCTTCTGCTCGCCAGGACCGGGGCGCGGGACGCCGAACTGTGGGCGGCGCTCGGCGCGGTCGACGCGGACGGCTGGGCACGGGCGCTCGACGAGGACCTGGACACCGAGGTCGGCTCGGGCGGCTTCGCGCTGACCCCGGCGCAGGCCCAGCAGATCGCACTGGCCCGCCTGGTCCTCGCCGACCCGCACACGCTGGTCCTCGACGAGGCCACCTCGCTGCTCGACCCGCGCGCGGCACGCCACTTGGAGCGCTCCTTGGCCCGCGTCCTGGACGGCCGCACGGTCGTCGCGATCGCCCACCGGCTGCACACCGCGCACGACGCGGACGTCATCGCGGTGGTCGAGAACGGGCGGATCAGCGAACTGGGCAGCCATGACGAGCTGGTGACCGCGGACGGTGCGTACGCGGCGCTGTGGAGGTCGTGGCACGGGTGAGCCAGGCGACCGGCTGCCGGCAGTGGATGGTTGTCGCCGGATGTGGACAAGGCGGGGCGCCGACGGACCTTACGGTTTCGGGGAAATCGGCGCTCTGGAGGCGTACATGGACAGCAATCGCGGTGCGCGGACGGCGTTGATCGTGGGTGCGGGTGTCGCGGGTCTGACAGCGGGCATTGCCCTGGCGCGCAGGGGGTGGCAGGTCGACATCGCCGAAGTCAGCCCGTCGGGGGCGGCTTCTGGCTGGGGGTTGTGTCTGACCGGGCCGTCCTTGCGGGCGCTGGACGAGCTGGGTCTTGCGGACGCGTGTCTGGTCGAGGGCTACGGCATGAGCGTGATCACCCACGTGGACGGGCAGGGCGAGTCCGCGGGCCAGGTCAGGTTGCCGCGCCTGATCGGCGCCGAGCGGCCGGCGCTGGTCGGCATCGCGCGACCCGTGCTGCACCGCATCCTGTCACCGCGCTGACCGGGCACCCGCCGGTGTCCACCGTGCGCTTCGACTTCGCCCTCGACCTGGCCCGACCCAAGGGCCGGGCCGTGCGGCTCCTCGTCCGTTCCCTCCTTGAGCAACCGGACTCCGGGGACCCGCTGTTCCGGCGCGCGGAACTGCAGCGCAGCCGGCTGCGGTCCATCGTCACCGCCCTGCTCCTGGCTCAGCCGCACTCGCACACCGGCGAGCTGCGCGACGGTCCTTCGCCAGGCCACCCGCGCTCCATGCGGGCAGCCCTCGCTTTCATCGAGGCGAATCTCACCGAACGCATCCGCCTCGGTGACATCGCTCGGGCCGCCGGCTGCAGTCCGCGGACCATCAGCCTCGCGTTCCGCGACCGGCTCGGCGTGTCCCCCATGTCGTACGTGCGCAATCTGAGGCTCGACCGGATTCGTGAGGACCTCCTCGCCTCCGCCGACCCCGTCGGCACCATCGCCTACCGGTGGGGCGTCTCCCATCTGGGCCGCTTCGCCGGCGAGTATCGCCACCGCTTTCACGAGCTGCCCTCGCACACCGCGGCCCGCAGGTGACGGCGGCCCTTGCAGACCTCCCCGCGGGCCGCGTGATCTGAGCGGCCCGCGGGGGGTGGCGATCAGCGGGTCGTGTAGCCGCCGTTGAGGAAGAGGGTCTGTCCGTTGGCCCACCAGCCGTCCGTGAGGAGATGGCGGACCCAGGGCACGATGTCCTCGATCTTGGTGAGGTCGCCGTTCATGGCCGACGCCTTGTGGTACGCCACGGAGTCGTCGTCCTCGGCGGGATAGAAGAACGAGGTGTCCATCGGGCCAGGCGCGATGTTGTTGACCGAGATGTTGCGGCCGAACAGCTCCTTGGACAGCGCCCGCGCGAAGTGCTCCACCGGCGCCTTGCTGCCCGCGTACGAGGAGTACAGACCGGTGTACGCGGCGAGCAGCGAGGTCACGATCGTGATGATCTTCCCTCCGTCCTCGATGCGGCGTGCGGCCTCGCGCATCACGAAGAACGCGGCCTTGGAGTTGACCGCGAACATCTGGTCGTACTCCTCCTCCGTGATCTCGGTGAGCGGCTTCTTCAGCACCATGCCGGCGGTGTTGACGCTGCAGTCCAGCCTTCCGAACCGGTTGACGACCTCGTCGAAGACCCGCTCCACCTCGGAGACTCTGGTCAGATCGCCCTGGATCGCGAACGCCCGACCAGGGCCCGCGTTGATCTCCGCGACCACGCCCTCGGCCTTGGCGCGCGACGATTCACTGTTGTAGTGGACGGCCACCGATGCGCCGTCGGCGCCCAGGGTCGTACTGATGAGACCGCCGAGATTGCGGGACGCCCCGCCGACGAACGCGACCTTTCCACTGAGGTTCTTGTCCGGGTTCTGCACCATGACAGCCTCCTGCGATGTGTGTGAGGGCAGCTCATGGCCCGGTGATCCGTGCTCATGAGCTGGGCTCCACACTCGCCGCAGAGGCGTGCGCCGATCTTGAACGATCGGAGCATGCGTGGAACAAACCGCTCACCGCTTCGAGGGCTTCGGGCGGGTGCGTGCTGTTCCTTCAGGGCGGGCCCTCGGGGCTCAGACCGTGCCGCGGCTGTCTCGCAGGATGCGCGGGGTGGCCCCGCCGTGGCGGCGCATCATCCGCGTGAGGTGGCTCTGGTCGGCGAACCCCGTCTCCGTCGCGATGTCCGCGATCGCCCTGTCGGTGTGCAGCAACGCCTTGCGGGCCTTCTCCAGACGCTGCTGCAGCACGTACTGGTGCGGGGACTCGCCCGTCGATGCCCGGAACACCCGGGTGAAGTGCGAGGCGCTGACGCCGGCCACCGCGGCCAGATCCGCGAGCGTGACGCGCTCGGCAAGGTTCGCGTGGATGTAGTCGATGACCTCGGCCAGCCTCCTGGGCGGCAGGCCGCCCTCCCGGGCCGGGGCCTGCCCGCCGTCGGTGGCCAGGCGCAGCACCGTGGCGGCCGCCGCCTGCACCAAGGACTGCGCGTACAGGGAGTCCGCGGGACCGGGCCCCGCGTACTCCGCGGCCAGTCGCTCGATGAGCAGCTTCAGGAGCGGGTCGGTGAAGTGGAATCGGGGGACGAGCTCCAGCCGGCCGGCGGCACCGCTCTCCGCCGCCATCTTCTCCAGCCACACCGGGTCGATGCCGAGCAGCAACAGCTCGACGTCTTCCTGCCAGCGCGGCCGCGAGGCCCACCCGGCCGGATTGACCAGCGCCTCCCCGGCATGGAATCTCTCGCGGCGCGCCGTCCCGTCCGCCGACCAGCGCAGATTCGCCGAGGGTCCGGTGTGCACCACCAGGACGTGCACCGGTGGGCCGACCGGCAGGGGCGCCACGTCCGACACCCCCGCCGCACGCTCCCTCGACCGCTCCACCACCGCGTGGCCGAGCTCGGGCCCGCTCCCGTGGAGACACCGCAGATGAGGCTTGATGTGCGAAACACCATCACGCCATTGTCCGGCCGGACGCGCCGGGCCGCAGCTCGCCGCGAGACCCGCTGCCTCTGGCCGCCCCACGGTCCGCGCGGAGCGGGGCCCTGGCGACCGTGCTCCTACGGTCTGCGCCCCGGACCGCGCCCGAGCCGACACCAACGCCGACGCCGACGCCGACGCCGACGTCAGATGAAGTTGAGCGCGGCCGCGCCGCCCACTCCCCCGAGCAGCATGAACACCGGCATCAGCACCTTCAGCTCGATCCAGCTGCCCGCCCGGAACCGCATCATCTTCGGCGGCCCGACCGGGTACCACCGCTTGCGGCCGATGGGAATGGGCCACAGGATCGGGCAGCCGGAGACCGTCAGGGCGTCCCCGATGTCGTGCACCAGCGCACCGAGCACGATCGGCAGGCCCAGCCACAGGTATTCCTGGCCCGGCGCGGTGAACAGCCAGTCCGCGCCGTTGCCCGGCTTGTCCAGCACTCCGGCGAGGATCCACGCGCTGGTCGCGGCAAGGAGCCACACCAGCACATCGCTGCTGGATCCACGGGCGGCCCGCCACAGCAGGCCCTCGATGGCGAGCACCATGTGGACGAAGAGGATCGCGAGGACCGCCCAGCGCCCGCCGAAGATCGCCAGGGCCGCGGTGCCGCCACCGATCAGCACCGCCCACAGCCAGGTGTGCGTGAGAGTGCGGTGCCCGCCCGCGCGGCGCGGGTCGCCCTGCTTGCGGGTCGCCTTGTAGACGGCGGCCGACAGCTTGTCGACGATCTCGCACAGGCCTTTGGAGACCGGACCGAAGGCTCGCGAGATGGTCGCCGACTTGTGGTCGAGGTCCGGTGCGAGCGCCGCGCCGGCGCAGATCAACGCCCCGACGAGGAGGACCGGCCAGGGCATCGTGTGCCCCGCGGCCGCCGCGGCCGCGCCGACGCCGAGCCAGGCCGCCGCCCCCGACAGTGAGTGTGCCGGTCCCATCATTGCTGTTCCCCGCCCCATTTCCGTTGTGCTGACGCCCCGTTGGCGACACAGCGTAGCGTTCGTGATCTTCGTACGGACCTCCGGTTCCCTGATCGAGTGCGAAGGAGGGCAAGATGGGGGTGTGACCCTTATTGATCAGCTGCCGCCGGATGCCGACCCCGATGCCCTCTTCGAAGCCTTCTCCTCGTGGGCCGAGGACCAGGGGATCACTCTCTATCCGGCTCAGGAGGAGGCACTGATCGAGGTGGTCTCCGGAGCCAACGTGGTCTTGTCGACCCCGACCGGCTCCGGAAAAAGCCTGGTCGCGGCGGGCGCGCACTTCACGGCACTGGCCCAGGACAAGGTCACCTTCTACACGGCTCCGATCAAGGCGCTGGTGTCGGAGAAGTTCTTCGACCTCTGCAAGCTCTTCGGCACCGAGAACGTCGGCATGCTGACCGGCGACGCGTCCGTGAACGCCGACGCCCCCGTCATCTGCTGCACCGCCGAGGTCCTCGCGTCGATCGCCCTGCGCGACGGCAAGGACGCCGACATCGGCCAGGTCGTGATGGACGAGTTCCACTTCTACGCGGAGGCGGACCGCGGCTGGGCGTGGCAGATCCCGATCCTGGAACTCCCGCAGGCGCAGTTCATCCTGATGTCCGCGACGCTCGGCGACGTCGCGATGTTCGAGAAGGACCTCACACGTCGCACGGGACGCCCCACGTCGGTCGTCCGCTCTGCGACGCGCCCCGTCCCGCTCTCGTACGAG
The DNA here is from genome assembly GCF_040686095.1 of Streptomyces sp. NPDC086554. NCBI lineage: Bacteria > Bacillati > Actinomycetota > Actinomycetes > Kitasatosporales > Streptomycetaceae > Streptomyces > Streptomyces sp. NPDC086554. Next base: position 90,774 of record NZ_JBFBJK010000018.1, on the reverse strand, counting down.
TACCGGCTGACGCCGATCACGGAGACGCTCACCGAGCTCCTGGAGACCAAGCAGGCGCCGGTCTACATCGTGCACTTCACGCAGGCGCAGGCCGTCGAGCGTGCGCAGTCGCTGATGAGCATCAACATGTGCACCCGCGAGGAGAAGGACAAGATCGCCGACCTGATCGGCGCCTTCCGCTTCACCACCAAGTTCGGCCGCAACCTCTCGCGCTATGTCCGCCACGGGATCGGCGTGCACCACGCGGGCATGCTCCCCAAGTACCGACGGCTCGTGGAGAAGCTGGCGCAGGCCGGCCTCCTGAAGGTCATCTGCGGCACGGACACACTGGGCGTCGGCGTCAACGTCCCGATCCGCACGGTGCTGTTCACCGCGCTGACCAAGTACGACGGCACACGCGTACGCACGCTGCGCGCGCGGGAGTTCCACCAGATCGCCGGGCGCGCCGGACGCGCGGGATTCGACACCGCGGGCCTGGTAGTGGCGCAGGCACCCGAGCACGTCATCGAGAACGAGAAGGCGCTCAACAAGGCGGGCGACGACCCGAAGAAGCGCCGCAAGGTCGTGCGCAAGAAGGCCCCCGAGGGCTTCGTGGGCTGGACCGAGAACACCTTCGAGAAGCTCATCGCCTCCGAGCCCGAGCCGCTCACCTCGCGCTTCCGCGTCACGCACACCATGCTCCTCGCGGTGATCGCCCGCCCGGGCAACGCCTTCGAGGCGATGCGCCGCCTCCTCGAGGACAACCACGAGCCGCGCAGGCAGCAGCTTCGGCACATCCGCAGGGCGATCGCCATCTACCGTTCGCTGCTCGCCGGCGGTGTGGTCGAGAAGCTCGACGAGCCGGATGCCACGGGCCGCGTCGTGCGCCTGACGGTCGACCTGCAGCAGGACTTCGCGCTGAACCAGCCGCTGTCGACATTCGCCCTGGCCGCGTTCGACCTGCTGGACAAGGAGTCCCCGTCGTACGCGCTTGACATGGTGTCCGTCGTCGAGTCCACCCTCGACGACCCGCGCCAGATCCTCGCCGCCCAGCAGAACAAGGCCCGCGGCGAAGCCGTCGCCCTGATGAAGGCGGACGGCGTCGAGTACGAGGACCGCATGGAGCGGCTCCAGGACATCACGTACCCGAAGCCCCTGGAAGAGCTCCTCTTCCACGCGTACAACACCTACCGGACGAGCCACCCGTGGGTCGGCGACCACCCGCTCTCCCCGAAGTCCGTCATCCGTGACATGTACGAACGGGCGCTGTCCTTCACCGAGTTCACGTCCTTCTACGAACTGGCCCGCACCGAAGGCATCGTGCTGCGCTACCTCGCCAGTGCGTACAAGGCGCTTGAGCACACCATCCCGGACGACCTGAAGTCCGAGGACCTGGAGGACCTGATCGCTTGGCTGGGCGAGATGGTCCGCCAGGTCGACTCCAGCCTCCTCGACGAGTGGGAGCAGCTGGCCAACCCCGAGGTCATGACGGCCGAGGAGGCCCAGGAGAAGGCCGACCAGGTCAAGCCCGTCACGGCCAACGCCCGCGCCTTCCGTGTCCTGGTGCGCAACGCGCTCTTCCGCAGGGTCGAACTGGCCGCCCTCGACCACGTCGAGGAGCTGGGCGATCTTGACGGCGACTCCGGCTGGGACGCGGACGCCTGGGGCGAGGCCATGGACAAGTACTGGGACGAGTACGAAGATCTCGGCACCGGCCCCGACGCGCGCGGCCCCAAGCTGTTGCTCATCGAGGAGGATCCCGAGCACGGTCTGTGGCGCGTCCGGCAGACGTTCGCCGACCCGAACGGCGACCATGACTGGGGCATCAGCGCGGAAGTTGATCTCGCGGCGTCCGACGAGGAGGGCCGCGCCGTCGTCCGGGTCACCGACGTCGGCCAGCTCTGACCACCCCGAGCACCCCTCAGACAGGAGTCGAGGAACCGTCATGAACAATCCCGCCGACCGGCTCGTCGATCTGCTGGACCTGGAGCAGATCGAGGTCAACATCTTCCGTGGCCGCAGCCCGCAGGAGTCCTTGCAGCGGGTGTTCGGCGGGCAGGTCGCCGGGCAGGCCCTGGTGGCCGCGGGGCGCACCACCGAGGGCGAGCGTCCGGTGCACTCGCTGCACGCGTACTTCCTGCGGCCGGGACGCCCAGGGGTGCCGATCGTGTACCAGGTCGAGCGGGTGCGGGACGGGCGCTCCTTCACCACGCGCCGCGTCACCGCGATCCAGCAGGGACGCACCATCTTCAACCTCACCGCTTCCTTCCATCAGCCCGAGGAGGGCGCTTTCGAGCACCAGCTGCCGCCGCGCATCACGGCTCCTGACCCGGAGTCGCTGCCGACGGTCGTCGAAGAGATCAAGGAACATCTGGGCGCGCTTCCGGAGCAGTTGGAGCGCATGGCCAGACGTCAGCCCTTCGACATCCGCTATGTGGACCGGCTGCGCTGGAGCGCCGAGGAGATCAAGGACGCCGAGCCGCGCAGCGCGGTGTGGATGCGGGCGGTCGGCCCGCTGGGCGACGATCCGCTCGTCCACACCTGCGCGCTGACGTACGCGAGCGACATGACGCTCCTGGACGCCGTCCGCATCCCGGTGGAACCCCTGTGGGGCCCGCGGGGTTTCGACATGGCGTCGCTGGATCACGCCATGTGGTTCCACCGTCCCTTCCGTGCCGACGAGTGGTTCCTGTACGACCAGGAGTCGCCGATCGCTACGGGCGGCCGCGGTCTCGCCCGCGGCCGCATCTATGACATCGAGGGGCGACTCCTGGTCTCGGTGGTGCAGGAAGGCCTGTTCCGTCCCTACGGGGAGCGGCACATGGACGGGCGTCCGTCGACAGGTTCGTAAGCGGTCACCGTGAAAGCCCTTCTTCTGTGAACGAACAGATTCAGCCCGCGACCGTTCGTGTGTTCATCGCGCTCGCTCCTCCCGACGACGCGAAGCGGGAACTGGCGCGGGCACTTGGCCCCGCCTACCGCGCGCATCCCCGGATGCGATGGAACCGCATCGAGGACTGGCACATCACCCTGGCGTTCCTCGGTGAGGTTCCCGTGGCGGTGGTACCGCTCCTGCGTCCGCCGCTCGCGCGTCTCGCGGCCCGCCGCAGCCCGCTCACCCTGGCGCTGCGCGGCGGCGGGCACTTCGATGAGCGTGTGCTGTGGAGCGGCATCGACGGAGACGTCGAAGAGTTGCATGCGCTCGCCGCCGAGGTGCGTGCCGTCGTCCATGACTGCGGTATCGCTTGTGCGGACCGGCCGTTGCGCCCCCATCTGACCCTGGCCCGCGCCCGCCGTGACACTCCGTCGTGCGTGGCGGAAGCCGCTGCCGGGCTCACCGTTTTCACCGGCCGGCCGTGGCAGACCGAGCGCCTGCATCTCGTCGCCAGCAACATCGGCCGCGGTCCAGGCCCCGTCCACTACCGCGACGTCGGCGCCTGGAACTTCGGGTCGTGACGCATAACCGGGGTTGTCGTCGGCAGGCTTTCCCGCAGGGCGCAAGGCAATCGCCAGCACAGCTGCTCCGCAGAGCGCCACGAGCCTGATCCAGACCGCACCGACGTGCATGGCGTGGACGAACGCATCATCAGCGGCGTGCGCAAGAGCGGGCCGGTGGGTCGCGTTGGCTACGTGCCGGGTCTGTTCGGCGGAGACCCGCGCCTGGTCCTGCACCGGCCCGGGGGCACCGCTCAGCGAGGGTTCCATCGCGCGCCGATAGACGATCGACATGATCGTGCCGCCTATCGCGATCCCGATCACGCTTCCGGTCTGCCGCACGGTGTTGGTGACGGCCGACCCGGCACCGGCCCGTTCCAACGGCAGAGAGCCGATCAATGCCGCCGTCACCGGGCCGATCACCATGCCGACGGCGAGGCCCTGGACCAACAACACGATCTCGATCCAGATGAGCGGGGTGTGCAGTCCGAAGAGCCCGTATGCGCCCATGGTCAACGCCGCCAGGGTGAGCGCCGGTGCGGTGACCGGGCGCAGCGACCAGCGGCGCACCAGGCGCGCGCCGAGGGTCGCCCCCAGGACCGCGCCGAGCGCGGTCGGGAGACTGGCCAAGCCCGCCTCCATCGGCGAAAAGCCGCGTGCGCCCTGCAGGTAGAACGCCCCATAGAAGGTGACGGCGGCCACCGCGAAGAGGAGGAGTCCGAGCGCCACGTTGCCACCACCGAACACACGTTGCGCAAGCAGCCGGGGATCGAAACTGGGCACCTTGATGCGCAGTTCGACGAGCACGAAAGCGGCGAGCAGGACCAGTCCGACGGCGATCGGCGCCCAGACGTCCGTACGGCTCCAGGAGACCACCTGCCCCGCACGGATCAGCCCATAGGCCAACGCCGCGAGCCCGCTGATCGACAGCAACATCCCGGCCGGGTCCAGCGGCCGCGGGGTGGGGCTGCGGAAATTCGGGACCAGCACGGCGATCCCGAGCAGCGCAAGGGCAGCGACCGGGCCATTGACCAGAAAGACCGAGCCGGCCGGACCCGCATCGAGCCCATGGACCGGGTCCGCGAGCGTCTCCAAGGTGGTGCTCAGGACGGTGTTGTCCAGCCAGATCAGCAGCGAGCACACCATGAGAACGGCAAGGATCAACTGCTGCCTGAACTTCGGCAATGATGGGGACGTCGTCATGAATACCTTCGGGTGTGATCGACAAATTCCGACGAGCGGACCGTAGGCAATCGCCACGCCACTTTCAATTAATGATCCAGGGAATTGCGAGGGCATATCGGAACGTCACTGTCAATTGCTGAGTTTGTTGTTCAACCTCGAGGACTAGAGTTCAGTTCCTCCCGTCGCTCAAGGTGAGGCGGAGAGGGTGAGGCTGAGATGAGGATGGTTCGTTGACCGGGGACGAGAACATGAGCGGGCACCGCGACCAACTGCTCGCCGAGGCCGTGCGGCTGCGCGAGGACGGCCGCCACGAGGAAGCCCGGCAGCGCCTGCTCGCCCTGTGCGAGCGGTTCCCCCTGGACGCCGAAGTGGCGTACCAGACTGCTTGGGTGCACGACACGCTCGGCCTGGAAGCCGAGGCGGTCCCGCACTACGTCCGCGCGGTCGAACAACCGGGCCTGTCAGCCGATGACCGGCGGGGAGCGCTGCTCGGTCTGGGCAGCACCTACCGCATCCTCGGCCGGTATCCCGAAGCCGTCACGACCCTGAGCGACGCGGCGGCGGAGTTCCCCGACGACGGCGCGCTCAAGACGTTTCTGGCCATGGCCCTCTACAACACCGGCCGGAACCACGAGGCCATGGAGATCCTGCTGACCTTGCTAGCCGCCACGAGCAAGGACCCGGACATCTCCAACTACCGGCCCGCGATCGAGCACTACGCCCTGGACCTCGACGCGACGATGTAGCGCGACCGCCCGCAGGTCGGCCCTCCCTCTCCCGTCGGCCCGGTCAACCGCCTCTGCGGCGCAGCCACTTCAGCAGGCCGCGTGGCTCTGGCACCCGTTCCTCGGGTTCGTCGTCGGGCCGCTCTGCCGGCGGCGCGGCGCGCTCGGGCTGAGGGTCCGGCGTGGGAAGCGGTGCGGGGTGTGGCGCCGGTCGTGGCGCCGGTCGTGGCGCGGGGCGCTCCCTGCGGGCCTCGGAGAGGCCGATGCTGAGGTTCGCCCGCAGCCAGCGGATCTCATCGGGATCGTCGGCGGTAGTGATCTTCTGGATGATCCGCGCCACGGGCGACTCCGCCGCGCCGCGAGTGAAGGCGTCGGGCATGAGCCTGTTCACATAGGCCCGTTCGTACGGATCCTTGATCAGCTCGGCGATCTGCACCGGATCCAGCAGCGAGGCCACGGCCGCCGCGCGCTCCCAGGGATCACTGGACTGCCGCAGCAGCGACCCCGCGTGCCTGCCCCGCCAGTTGCGCGCCCGCAGGTCCACGCCCGCATCCAACTGGGCGCGGATCGTGGCCGGAGCCCGCCCGGTGAGCAGGGCCGCATTGACTTCCGACTCCGCGAACTGCTGCAGTTCCTCGGCGAGATAGAGCCAGACGACAGCCCTGTAGCGGTTTACATAGAACTTCACCGGCGTCACAAAGCCGGCGCGTGTGAGCCGGGTGAAGCGGGTCGTGGTGATGTCCATGAGCGCCGCGCCCTCCGTGGTTCCCACGGTTCTGATGCGCTCCATCCACGCCTCGGGAAAGCCCTTCGTGCCCCGGACGCGCTCGATCTCCTCGCGTGGGACGCGGCGCCGTCCGCCCACCGTCTCGCTGACGGTGCGGATGCGTCCCAGCATCACGGCGAGCTCGAACTCACCGCGTTTCAGCCCCAGTTCCCGCGCCGCGCGGCTCGACGTGACCGATGTCGGCACGGCCTCCGTGGCGGTGGCGCCGACGGACTGCGTGATCGTGTCCCCTGTCATGGTGGTTCTCCCCCCGTGAAGCGTCTTTGCTCTCGGGAAAAACCGTAGCGCGATCACCGCGATCCCGCCGAGCCTGTGGATAACTTTGACTGCACAGGCATTTCAGCAGGTCAGAGGTCTACAACCGGTGTCCGCTCCGGCTGCCGGGCGCCCACGCCGAGGTGCTCGCCGACGCGGTTGACGAGGAGCGTCATCTCGTACGCGACCTGACCGATGTCGGCCTCGGCGGAGCTGAGGACGCACAGGCAACTGCCGTCGCCCGCCGCGGTGACGAAGAGCACCGCGTCATCGAACTCGATCATCGTCTGGCGCACGCTGCCCGCGTGGAAGTGCCGTCCCGACCCCTTGGCCAGGCTGTGCAGACCCGACGATACGGCGGCCAGGTGCTCCGCGTCCTCCCTCGCCAGATCCGAACTCGCCCCCGTCACCAGGCCGTCGTTGGACAGCACAAGCGCATGCCGTACGGGTTCCATTCTCTTGGTCAGATCGTCGAGCAACCAGCCGAGCCCGGTGTTCTGCTGCCCCATGTTCCCGTCTCCCCGCGTCCTGCTCCCCCTGGCTGGAGGAACTGACGCCAGCCTTCCCCACCATCGGCGCCCCGGCAAGCATGATGAGGACATGGCACAGAAGATGACCGACGACCAGGTGTTCAACACCGGGGCTGACACGGTCAAGGGGCGGAATCTGGCGCGGGACGGCCGCGTCGCCCTCTGCGTGGACGACGACCGGCCGCCGTTCGCGTTCGTGGTGCTGCAGGCACGCGCCGGTCGACAAGGTGGTCGCGCTCGGCGACATCTCCGGCTGACGCGTCAGCCCACCGTGTCGAGCAGCCGGGCGGTATGCATCCGCCCGGCGTACTCGACCAGACGTATCAGCACCTCCTTTCCGGAATCGCGGTCCCGTGCGTCACACAGCACCACCGGGGTTCCGCGGTTGAGGTCCAGGGCCCGGGACACTTCATGCGCACCGTACGTACGCGCGTTCGCGAAGCAGTTGACGGCGACCACGAACGGGATGTGCCGATGCTCGAAGTAGTCGACGGCGGGGAAGCAGTCCTCGAGCCGTCGGGTGTCCGCGAGGACGACGGCACCGAGCGCGCCCTGTGACAACTCGTCCCACAGGAACCAGAACCGGTCCTGACCGGGCGTCCCGAAGAGGTAGAGCGACAGGCCCGCCCTGATGGTGATGCGGCCGAAGTCCATGGCGACGGTCGTCGTGGTCTTGCGGTCGACGCCGCCGGTGTCGTCCACCGACTGGCCCGCCTCGCTGAGCAGTTCCTCGGTGCGCAGCGGGCGGATCTCGCTGACCGCGCCGACCAGGGTGGTCTTGCCCACCCCGAAGCCGCCGGCGACCAGAATCTTCAGCGCCATGGCGGTCGTGTCCCCGCCCGTGGCGTCAGAGCGCTCGGAGCCCATCGATCACCTCTCGCAGAATCTTTTCGTCGGGTAGCTGTGCGGGCGGCACGGGTCGGCTCACCTTCACGCAGCCCATCTCCAGCAGGTCGCCGAGCAGCACCCGGACAACGCCCACGGGAAGATCGGCACCGGCCGCCAGTTCGGCGACCGACTGGGTCTCGGTGCGGCACAGTTCGATGAGCGCCCCGTGTTCGGGACCGAGCGAGGTGTCGTCCCCGGGGCCCGGCGCGTTGTCGTCCAGCGTGACGAGCGCGATCAGGTCGAAGCGCACTCCCGCGGGACCGGGTTGGGTCCGCCCGCCGGTCATCGCGTAGGGGCGGACCAGGGGTCCGGCCTCGTTGTCGTACCACTGGCTGCCCGCGTCGCGCGGGGTGGGTCCGCTGTCCTCGGTCATCTGTGTCGACCGCCCTGTCTCATCCGACGGCCGGTGGCTGCGCGGCGAACCGCGGAGGGGTGTAGAGGTGCTCGCCCACCCGCTTGACCAGGCGTGCCATCTCGTAGGCGACCAGGCCGATGTCGGCGGTCACCGAGCTGAGTACGGCGAGGCAGGAGCCGTCGCCCGCAGCCGCGACGAACAGGAAGCCGTCGTCCATCTCGACCATGGTCTGGCGCACTCCCCCCGCCCCGAAGTGCCGGCCCGCGCCCTTGGCCAGGCTGTGGAATCCCGAGGCGACCGCGGCGAGGTGCTCGGCGTCCTCGCGGGTGAGGGCGGTCGACGCGCCGACGGCGAGCCCGTCGTTGGACAGCACCACGGCACGCCGTACCTCGCCGACGCGCAGGACCAAGTCGTCCAGCAGCCAGTCGAGTTCGCCGGACCGCCCGGTGCCGATGCTCTGGTCCTGGATCATGCCTGGTCTCCTTCGGTGCTGTCGGCCGGTTCGGGCCCTGAGGTGTCGGGGACCGCGCCGACGATGCCCGGGCGGCGGCCACCGCCGCGGGCCCAGCCGTCGCGGTAGGCGGCCATGCGGTCCCGCACCTCTTCAGGGGTGCGTTCGGCGTCCTCGCGGATGCCCTCGGCCAATGACGGTTCTTCGGGGCGCTGTTCGCGCAGTTGGGGCGCGAGGCTCGCCTGGCGTACGCGGCGCGGGAGGTCGTCCGAGGCGTCCTGATCGCCGGCGGTGTCCGGTTCCGGTGGCTTGTGCAGCCGGAGCGCGGTGACGCCGGGGGGTGTGGGAGTCGTCGCCGTGGCTTCGGCCGATGGGGCGAGTGCGGGGCGTGCGGCGCCTGCGGGAACGGAGTTGCCGTTCATGGGCGCCGCCGCACCCGGCACGCGCGCGTGCTCGTGCTCGTGCTGGTCACGTTCGCGTTCCATGGTGTGGGTCTGGGTGCTCTCTGCTGTGCTGCTCTGGAGCAGGGCGGTGGGCAGCAGGACGACGGCGGTGGTGCCGCCGTAGGGGGACGTACGGAGATGCACCTTGATCCCGTGCCGGGCGGCGAGCCTGCTGACCACGAAGAGCCCGAGCTGGTCGCTGTCGAACAGGTCGAGCGCTTCGGACTGCTCGACGCGGCGGTTGGCCTCGGCGAGGGTCTCCCCGCCCATGCCGAGGCCACGGTCCTCGATCTCCACGGCGTAGCCGTTGCCGACCGGTTCGCCGGTGACGCGCACCTTGGTGTGCGGTGGTGAGAACTGGGCGGCGTTCTCGACGAGTTCGGCCAGCAGGTGGGTGAGGTCGGCTACCGCCGTGCCGATGACAGAGGCTCCGGGGAGTTGTCGTACCTCCACGCGCGCGTAGTCCTCGACTTCGGAGACGGCGGCCCGGACGACGTTCGTCAGGGAGACGGGCATGCGCCAGGCGCGTCCCGGTGCGGCTCCGGAGAGGATGATCAGGCTCTCCGCATGCCGCCTCATCCGAGTGGTGAGGTGGTCGAGCCGGAAGAGGTCACTGAGCTCGTTCGGGTCGTCGGCCCTGCGCTCCATGCTGTCGAGGAGGCTGAGCTGACGGTGGACGAGGACCTGGCTCCTGCGCGCGAGGTTGACGAAGACCCCGGAGATGCCGCTGGCCAGTTCCGCGCGCTCGATGGCGGCACGCAGGGCGGCCCGGTGCACGGTGCCGAGCGCTTCGTAGACCTGTCCCGTCTCGTCCTCCGCCGCCGGCCCCGGCGGTGCTTCGGCACGGACGTCGATCTCCTCGCCGGCCCGCAACCTCCGCATGGCCTGCGGGAGTTTGCGGCGGGCGATCTCCAGTGCGCCGTTGCGCAGGCTCATCAGCTCGATCACCAGGCCGCGTCCGATGCGTACGGAGATGACCAGCGATGCGGCGACGGCCGCGAGCCCCAGGAGCACGGCGGCGCCCGCCGCGGTGAGCACACCGCGGGTGAACGGGTCGGCGCGGTCGGCGGCGCTGCGGCCCGCGCCCATCTCGATCGCGCGGAACTCGTCCCGCACCGAGGCGTGAGCGGTGTCCCACTTGCCGGCCGGAGCCGCGTCAGCCGCCGCACGGCCCGGCGACGCGACGAGCACCTTCTCCTCGACGGCGCGCACATCGGCGTACGCGCTCCCCTCCACGAGGTCGTGCCACGCCGCCCGTTCGGGTCCGCGCAGATCCGCCACGGCCGACTCCGTCAGGGTCCGCCGGGTCTCGACGGCGCCGGTGAACTGACGCAGCCGCTCGCCGTCGAGCGAGCCGGCGAGCCGGGCGCTGGACAACACCACGTGTTCGCGTGCCAGCATCTCGCCCGCCCTGGAGAATTCGAGCAGCACGCGTGCCTCGGAGCCGAGTTCGGCGTCCTGGATGCCGGTGAGGGCGCCGCCCACTCCGAAGGCGGCCGAAATGGTCTTCGTGTACTGCCCGTACGTCGTGTCCCAGCCGGTGCCCCCGTCAAGCACTTCGGTGCGCAGCGTGCTCAGTCCCTCCGCTCCGGAGACGAACGTTTCGAGCCGGGCGGCCACACCGGTGGGCAGGTCGGCGCCGTCGGCGACCGTCCGTTGATCGCCACGACGCAATTTCGACACCGCGCGGTCGGTCCGTTCGGCCTGCCTCTTGAGGTCGGCGGCACGGTCGGGCGCGGGTTCCGTCGCGTAGCGCACGGCGGCCACCCGCTCGGCTTGGAGTGCGGCGACGGCTGCGTCAACCGGGCCGCGCACCTCGGCGTCGACGCGCTGCAACTGCCGCAGCCGCGCCACGTCCTGGGCCGTACTGACCGTCGCGTATCCCCACAGGGCGAGCAGCGACACGACCGGCACCATCAGGAGGCACACGATCTTGGCTCGCACGGTGCGGGGGCGCGGCCACCGGCGTCCTTTGCGGGCAGCTGAGGTCGTGGGCGGTCCTGGCTCCAAGGGGGCTTCCGCGTCAGGGCGTTCGTCGGCGGGCGGTCCCGCGTGCGCGCGGCGGCCGCGCGCCGGTGCCACGGGCCCCGGCGGCAGGGTGCCGTCGGCGGTTTCGGGGGTCCTACGGGGTGTACGCATGGCCTCCTCGCTCGAAGAGATTTCGGGGCGTGTGCCCGCCCGGCCGTGACCGGTCCAGGTGCGCCGCTATCGGGCGGCGCTCTCCACCGGCCGCTGGGCCGACACGGAGGCCTCGCGCTCCCCCGCAGTCGGGGACAGTGCGACAAACGCCGAGGTCAGGAAGAGATAGGACCCGAGGCCGACGGCGAGGGGGAAGATGAACTGCATCGTCGTGGCCCCGGGCAGCGCCCCGCCCGACTCGCTGACCCGCACGCTCACCGCCATCATTCCGGTGTAGTGCATGCTGCTCACCGCACCGCCCATGACCAGGGACGCGACGGCGACCGCGAGGGGCGACTTGATGTTGAGCGCCGCCCACAGGGCCGCGGTCGCGGCGACGACGGCGATCACTACGGAGAGGCCGACCAGCACCGGGTCGTAGCTCACCTCGCCGTGCAGCCGCAGGGCGGCCATGCCCAGATAGTGCATGCTGGCGACGCCGAGCCCGGTGGTCAGCCCGCCGAGCGCCAGCGCGCGCCCGCGGTCACGGCCGTAGCCCACGGCGAAGACGCCCCCTCCCACGACGGTCATGGCGACGACGAGGCTCAGGATGGTCAGCGGCACGTTGTAGTGAATCTCCGTGCCGCTGACACCGAAGCCGAGCATCGCCACGAAGTGCATCGTCCAGATGCCGGTGCCGATGGCGGAGGCCGCGGTGATCAGCCAGTTGCGCCGTGACCTACCCGTGGCGGCGAGGGCACGGACGGTGCAGCGCAGCCCGAGGGCGGCGCCGATACAGGCCATCGCGTACGACAGCACGGGTGTCAGCCAACCGAAGGTGGCGTGGTCCAGGTGTCCCATGGCTCCGGGACGCTAGTCCTGGCGGGGGCGCACAACGAGGGCGCAGTTCGAAAGGTGTTGGAATATGACAGAGAGAGGCTCCTGAACGATCGCGTCACGCTCGAACGTGCGCCCAGGACGCGCATGCGCGTCGTTGAGCAATCATGTCCACATGAGCGATGACCAGACACGCGTCCGTGACTTCTTCGCCGCCCGTGCGGCCAACTGGGACAGCAGGTTCCCCGACGACGGCCCCGCCTACCGGGCCGCGGCCACCGAACTCGCGTTGCGGCCGGGCGCCCGTGTCCTGGATGCCGGGTGCGGCACTGGACGTGCTCTGCCCGCGCTCAGGGACGCCGTGGGGCCCTCAGGAGTCGTACTCGGCATCGACCTGACCCCCGCCATGCTGGAGGCCGCCGTACGGGCGGGCAGGGACCGCGACGGGCAGCTCCTGCTCGCTGACGTGACCCGGCTCCCGTTGCGCAGCGGGAGCCTTGACGCGGTGTTCGGCGCCGGTCTGATCTCCCACCTTCCGGATCCGGCGCGGAACTTGCGGGAGTTGAGCCGTGTCGTACGCCCCGGAGGGCTCCTCGCGCTCTTCCACCCCATCGGCCGTGCGGCACTCGCCGCGCGGCAGGGCCGCCAGATCACCCCGGACGACCTGCGCGCCGAGGCCAACCTTCGCCCCCTGCTCGCCACTTCGGGCTGGCAGATGACGTCGTATGTCGATGAGGACGCACGGTTCCTGGCGCTGGCGGTGCGACAGGACTGACGCGGGGCGGCCGCCAGGGGCTTCATCTCCGTGAGGGCCGGGGCGATCTACGCCGTTGTCCTCCGCCCACGCCCGGCAGATACCGTCGGCTGCATGGACGAAGAGGCCTTGCTCAAGCGCTCCGACGGCCCGATCACCCGCAGTCGGCTCATCCATGACCTGACCGCGCTCGGCCTCACCGACGGCGACATCGTCATGTTCCATACGCAGATGTCCGCCGTCGGATACGTGGCCGGCGGCGCCCAGACGCTCATCGGTGCCCTACGCGATGTCGTCGGCGAGCAGGGCACCCTGATGGTGACCTGCGGCTGGAACGACGCGCTGCCCTACGGCTTCTCCGACTGGCCACGAGCCTGGCAGGACGCCCTGCGGGCCGAACACCCCGCGTACGACCCCCGGATCAGCGAAGCGGATCACGACTACGGACGGCTGCCGGAAGCTCTCCGCAGGTGGCCAGGGGCTGTGCGCAGCCGTCATCCCGATGCCAGTTTCGCCGCACTGGGCGCATCGGCGACCGCGCTGATGGCCGACCACCCCTGGGACGATCCGCACGGCCCGGGCAGCCCGTTGGCCCGGCTCGTCACCATGGGCGGCCGGGTTCTCCTGCTGGGCGCCCCGCTGGACTCCCTCACGGTCCTGCACCATGCCGAGGCACTCGCCGAAGCTCCCGGAAAGCGATTCGTCGACTACGAACAGCCGATCCTTGTCGACGGCGAGCGGGGCTGGCGTCGCTTCCACGACATCGACTCCTCGGCCGGCGCCTTCGACTACTCCTCCGCGGTCCCCCAGGGGCAGGACCCCTTCGATGCCATCGCCCAGGACATGCTCGGCGCCGGAATCGGCATCTCGGGGCTGGTCGGCGCGGCCGAATGCCATCTCTTCGAAGCCGATGAGGTCGTTAACTTCGGGATCAACTGGATCGAGGAGGAGCTGGGCAAGACCTAGAGAGATGCCCTCATGGTCGGTGTCAGGGCCGTGACAGCCGTATGTCTGCTCCGTCGGCGAGTGTTGCCACACCAACCGCCACGGAAGGAAATCCGATGACGCAACCGGCTCCCATCCCGCACGGCCTCCCCATGGAGCGCGATGCGGGCCCCTTCGACCCGCCGAGCCAGATCACCGCGCTGCGCGAGGCCCGCCCTGTCAGCCCCCTGATCTTCACCGACGGCCACGAGGGCTGGCTCGTCACCGGCTACGAGGCAGTCCGCCGGCTCATGGCCGACACTCGGTTCAGCTCCCGCCAGGACCTCGGCCCCGTCCGCGTGCCGTACGAGGTCCCCGGCATGCCCGCCGTGACCGAGCCGTCCCCGCAGATCCCGGGCGTATTCATCGCCATGGACCCGCCGGACCACACGCGGCTGCGGCGCAAGCTCACCGGCGCCTTCACCGTCAAGCGCATGAAGCAGCTCGAAGAGAGCATCGTCGACATCGCCGAGCGGCAACTGGACGAGGTGGCGCGCCTTGCCCCGCCCATCGACCTGGTCAAGGAGTTCGCGCTGCCGGTGCCGTCCCTGGTGATCTGCGAACTGCTCGGCGTCCCCTACGAGGACCGGGAGACTTTCCAGACCAACTCCGCCAGGTTCATGGAGAGGGACATCGGGCTCGAAGACAAGATGGCCGCGTACACCGGCCTGACCACGTACCTGGCCGAACTGGTCACGCGTAAGCGCGCCGAACCCGGCGAAGACATCCTGTCCGACCTGGCCCGCCACGACGACCTCACCATCGAGGAGCTGACCGGCGCCGCCTTCCTGCTGCTGCTCGCGGGCCATGAGACCACAGCCAACATGCTGAGCCTCGGCACCTTCGCGCTCTTGGAGCACCCCGAGCAGCTCGCCGAGCTGCGGGCCGACCCGGAGCTGATGCCCGGCGCGGTGGAGGAACTCATGCGCTACCTGTCCGTTGCCGACATCTTCTATCGCTATGCCACGGAGGACATCGAACTCGGCGGCGAGACAATCGCCAAGGGATCGACGGTAGTTGTGTCGCTGCTGGCCGCCAACCGCGATCCCCAGCGCTTCGACAACCCCGGCACGCTGGACATCCACCGCCAGACCCGCGGTCACACGTCCTTCGGCCACGGCATTCACCAATGCCTCGGCCAGCAGTTGGCCCGCATCGAGATGCGCGCCGCTTTCGAGGGACTGCTGCGTCGCTTCCCGAGCCTCAAGCTCACCATCCCCGCCGGCGAGGTGAAGCTCCGGAGCGACATGAACATCTACGGAGTGCACGAACTACCGGTCACCTGGACGGAATCCGCCCTGTAGAGGCGTAGGCCGAGCGCGTCACCTGGGCGGGTCGGTCACCCGGCGACAGCCGACACGAAGGCATCCGGATCGTCGAACATGACGTTGTGCCCGGCCTCCGGGACGGTGACCACCCGCACTCCGGAGGCGACCAGCTCGTCCCGGCCGTCCAGTTCGCCACTCAGCGCGCCCTGCACGAAGACTCGCTCCATGGGCAGATCCATGAGCATCCTGCGCATCGTGGGGCGTGTCCCTCTCACGAGCCCCTTCGCGCTGCGGTGCAGGGCGCGGGGGTCGGCGAGGCGCATGGTCGCCGCCCACTTGGGGCCTACCTTGTCCAGCACGCGCGCGTAGCCGTCGGTGACGAAATCCTCCTCTTCGTAGGAGGCGATTCCGCTGCTGCCCGCCGTCGCGACCGGGTTCGGATCGAGATTGGCTTCGGTGAGGAGGAGCCGTGACACAAGGTCCCCTCGTCGGTGCGCCAGCGCGATGGCCACGGAGCCGCCCATGCTGTGCGCGACGATCTCCGCTCCCGAGATCTCCGCCTCGTCCAACACCGCGGCCAGGGCGTCCGCGTGGTTCTCCAGTGTGTAGCCGAAGTCCGCCGGCCGGTCACTGATGCCGTGGCCCGGCAGGTCGACGAAGAGTGATCGGCGTCCGGCCAGTTCGGGCCTGGCCGCGATGTGCGCGTGGTAGACGCTCGATGCCGCGCCTAGCCCGTGCACGTACACCCGGGCCGGGCCCGAGCCGTCAGCTTCTGTCCAGCGGACACAGCTTCCCTGTGCGTCGAACCTTGTCTCGTGCATCGCCGCTCCCCCGCTCTCGTGCATGTCGGCCGCCAGAAGAATACATCGGTGTCGATGTATTGCGTCAGCGAGGTACAGCGGCTGTACGGCACAATGCACCGCATGCTCGAACTGGCCATCATCGGATTCCTCTACGACGCGCCACTGCACGGCTATGAGCTGCGCAAACGCATCACAGCACTGACAGGGCACGTGCGTCCGGTCGCGGAGAGCACGCTGTACCCCGCCATCAAGCGGCTCGAGAAGGCCGGCCTCCTCGCCCGTGAGACGCAGCCCGGATCAGGGGCGGCTCCCCGGCACGTCCTGAGTCTCACCGCGGAAGGGCGGCGCGAGCTGCGCCGCAGACTCGCGGAACCGGGGCAGGCGGACATCACCGACGAGAACCGCTGGTTCACCGTCCTGGCCTTCCTGCGCCACTTGGACGACAAGGCGGCACAAGCCGCGGTCCTGCGGCGCCGACTGGCCTTCCTGGAGGAGCCCGCCAGCTTCTTCTACGACGGCGACCGCCCCCTGCGCGCCGAGGAACTGGACGACCCGTTCCGGCGCGGCGTCCTCACCATCGCCCGGGCGACGAGCCGGGCCGAACTCAACTGGCTGCGGGCGACGCTGGATTCACTCCGCTGAAGCGGCGGCGGCCGCATCGCCGTGCGGCACCGGGCAGCCCCGCACCCCCGGCACCGGGAACGTGCCGAGCTCGCCCACTCGATAGCCGTTCGGGTACCCCTTGATCTCCCAGTTCTGCCGGGCGTAATGCGGTGCGGTGCGCGGCGGCAGCAGGCGCACCGCACGGCCGCGCAGCCGGACGGCGCCTCTGACCAGCTTGCGGGCGGCGGCACCCGGCGGCTCGTAGCGGAAGGCACGCAGCAGGGGCTCGTCCAGCAGGGCGAGGGTCGAGGCGCGCAACAAGGGCGCCAGGGCGCGCGGATACCAGGAGGCCATGAGGTCGAGGGTCGCGTCGGAGACCCGGCGCGCGCCTTCGTCCCACGCGAAGTGGGCCTCTTCGTAGGCATCGAGACAGCGCTCGAAGTCTTCGTAGGACTCCGGGATGTCCTGGATGCCCATGTGCCGCCCCAGGGTGCGGTAGTAGACGGCGGCGGCGACCGTCTCGTGGCGGGAAAGCCGGCGCCATCCGTAGGCGTCGATCCAGCGCTTGGGCATCACCACGAAGGTACACAGTACGTACCGCATGTCTTCATTACTGATGTCGTAGCTGCGGTGCATCTGGTTGATGCGGCGGATCGCGCCGCGGCCCTCGTCCGTGCCGAAACCGTGCTCGACGACGGCGTCGAGGAGCAGGGACGTGTCGTCGTACCGCTTCTGCGTACGGTCCGTCAGTTCCGCGGTCTCGGCGAGGAGTCGGCCGATGCTGGGAACGGCGTAGGTGCGATAGAGCGCCAGCTCAAGGGCGCGGGTGAAGTCCCAGGGGAACTCGTACGCCGCGGAGAGCCGATAGATCTTCAGAGCGTCCTTCTCCGGGTCGAGACGCCGGATCTCCTTGAGCCGCTCATAGCGCTTCACCGCGCGGTCCCCCTTCAGTCGACGGAACTCCAACTCTACTTTGGGGTACGTAAGATGGATGATCAACGGCGCCGGCCAGCGCCCGGGGGAAGGTGGCTCGCATGTTCGACAAGCTGCGCAAGTGGTGGCGCACGGAGGAGACCGAGCACGCCGAGAAGGAGCGTGCCCACAACCTCTTCGAGGCGGCCGCGGTCTACGTGGCGGCCTGCGCGGAGGACGACCAGGACCAGATGGACGAGGCCACCGGCTGGGTGTCGCCGGAAGCCTTGTCCTTCGGTGTCAGCGAGCTGGCGTGCCGCGCTGTCATCGCCCTCGCCCGGGAGCGCGACGAGTCGCCGAAAGACGTGGCGCGTACGCTCCTCGGCCTGCCTGCCGCCTGACGTCCGTGTGCGTGGGGTCGGGGCAGGCCAGCGCCTCACTGACAGGGTTGCCCGTCTCGGCCGCGTGGGCGAGCCGTTCCCGTACCTCCCGCGGCGTGCGGGGGCGATAGCCGGGGCCCCAGCCGCAGCAGTCCTGCCGGAAGCGCAGCCCGGCGGTCAGGACGGCGCCCAGGGCGCGCCATGCCGCAACGTCACGTCGCTTGGGCACCGCAAGCGCAGAGCCCGCGTTGAGCAACTGACCGCCGCACCGGGGGCAGATGTCGACGCGCACGCGTCCGTAGTCGGCCGCCTTCTTGAAAGAAGCGCGGCACGGCAGACAGACGAAGTGCGAACTGGCTCTGGGCATGACAGCCAGCGTAGGCATGCGGAACGAGGCCGGCGAGTGAATTTCCTGGTCATCCACCCCTCGACGATCAAGCGGACCAGTGGTTAGGGTGCGCCGACGGATGAAGCGATGGGGAGGCTGGCATGGCCGGAACGGACGACGCAGTCGCCGCCGAGGACGACGCGCTGTACGTGCTGACCGCGGTGCTGCTGACACCCGCGAAGTTCCCGAGCGTGCTCGGTGACGATTATCCGGAGGCGTGTGCGGCCCTGGGGCTCGCGCCGCTGGCCGCCGGGTACGGCCTGGTGCTCGGTCAGGACGGCGCCGGAGCCCGGTGGACGGTCGTCGTCGACGATGTGTCGCTCGTCGCCGTGGCGATCGCGTCGTGGGACTGCGGCATGGAGTACGACCTGTCACCCGATGAACGCACGGTGGTCGCCGCGCTGCCCGGCTGGCCCTTGGCGGTGGCCGTCGCCGCGCCCGGTGTGCCCGCTCCCCATGACCCCGAACCGGGCCCCGAGGACCCGGATCTCACGCCGCTCTCGCCCCCGCAGACCGACACCTGGGGACCCGCCCAACGGCGGCTGGGGGCCGACGAGATCGCGTTGCAGTGGGCTGCCTGGCGCGACCAGATCGACGACGCCGACTTCCGGCCGGACGACGCGGATGCGCATGCCGAGGCACCACAGGAGGACTCCGGCAAGGAGGCCTCTTCGGAGAGCGACGACGCGGATGCCGGGGACGGGCCGATCACCGGCGTGCGTCGGGTCATGGCGGAGGCACGGGCGTATGTGACCACTCCCCCGCCGCTGGGGCGCGTGCGGTCGTCGTTCGCCTCCGGAGAGGCCCGCACGCTGCGCGCCGACGGTCCTGGCTGGTCGCTGGTGGCCAGGACCGACGACATCGCGTTCGTTCTGCTGGACGAGGAGCCGGGCGAGGTGCTGCCCGTTGGGCGTGGGGCCGAACTTCCCGAGCTCCTCGAAGCGCTCGACAAGATGGCCGTGCGCCCCGCCTGATCCCCGCTGGTTCGGACCGCCCCTGGCTCTGCGTCAGCGGAGCGGTCCCGGATCGACGAGCATCGCCGCCATGGCCGTGTCGTCGTCCTCGTGCTCGCGGAGGGCCGCGAGTTCAGCGCGCCAGGTCTCGTCCCACGATGTTGCGCGGCTCCCGGCGCGGACCAGTTCGAGGGCCAGCAACCCGGACGCCGGGGTGCCGCGTTCGCGCAGCAGGCGGACAGTTGCGAGCAGGGCCGCACGCGCGCGTGGGGTGGGCACTTCGACGGAGACCCCCGTGGAGAAGGGCAGCCGTTCGGGGCGTTCCTCGACCAGGGCCAGGAGCTGTTCCCAGCGTTGCGCGTGGTGTTCGCCGTGCCGGATGGCGGCCAGCGCCGTCTTCCATGTCAGTGCGGCCGCCTCGCGATACAGGCCCACGGCCCGCAGCGAGAGAGCCACGGCGTCGGCGACGAGGAGCGAGCGCTCAGAACCCCGTGAGATCGGCAGGGACTCCCCGATGCCCGCGAGACGACGGAGTGCGTCAGCCCTCAGGTGCGGGTCCCCGGCCGCATCCACGCGTTCCTGGAGCGTGCGCATGGCCTCCCTGAGGATGGGCCCTCCTTCCACGTCCAAGGGGAACCACAGCAACTGCTGGGCCGCCGTCTCCCATTCCCTTTTGGATCGCTGCCGATCGGTGATGACGTGGACCACGGCGCGCATGGCGTCGGTCGATTCCGGTGTGAACCAGGCCGGCAGAGCCCGGCACGCGGCGACGGCGGTGTCCTGGGTGCCCTCCTTCACCAGGCGCGCAAGGAAAGCGGTATAGGCGACACGCACGGATTCACCCACGGCTCCCACGCGCCCTTGGATCACCGCTTCCCTGACCGCGGCCTCGTCCGTCGCCCGGGCGAGACGGTCGGCGATGCCTGGACGGTCGATCCTGGCGAGGAGGAAGCGTGCGATGACGGCGCGTACGTCACGGTGCTGGCCCGGCGCGTCCCAGGCCCGCACCAGGGCGCCGAACGCCTCGGCACCGGTGAGGACGCCCAGGGCACGCACGGCCTCCTTGCGGGTGCCCACGGGGGCGTCTGCCGCGCCGGCGACGGGGGCGAGCAGGGCGACGGCTTCCGGGTCCGGCATGGATGCCAGGACCCGGCGGACGGATGCCATGGCCGCACGCCCCCGTACGCCGCCCGTCGCGGCGTGCCGCAGCAGGATCTCCAACAGCGACTCGGTTGCGGGCGCGGCAACGTCGTCCGCCACGCCGGGCACCTCGCCCAGTGACCCGAGCGCCGCCGCGGCGACCGGCTGCGGTGCCGACTCCGCGAGTGCGGTGAGCAGTTCGGCGTCGCGCAGTTGCGCCGCCGCGTCGGCCCGGGTGCGCAGCGGGGCCAGTTCATCCGTGGCCACGCGCGCGTGGTGCTCGTCCCAGGAGCGGCGCTGCGCGGGCAGCCAGCGGCCGGTCGGGCCCGGGTGCAGGGCGCCCGACCAGGCGGACGCCCGGGCACGTACTCGGCCGGTGAGTCCGTCCCGGGCTGCGGCCAGCACGGAGTCCAGCAGGTCGGTTCGCCGGGTGACGAGGGTGCGCAGAATGACCGGCACCGCGATGAACGAGGCGTCGAGGCCGATCAGTTCGGCTGTGCGCTGTTCCCGCAGCTGCGCGGGTGCCACCCAGGCCGCCGCGGCACGGGCCGCGAGGTCCGGGTCGCCCGACTCCAAGGCGATGCTCCGGACCGAGGAGTCGAGATCGGGCAACGCGGTGAGGTGGGGTGCGAGGAGTTCGGCGAGGGCCGTGCGGAGATCGGGGCGCGCTCGTGTGGCGACCGCTGTCGCGGGCCAGAGGGCTCGTGCCGCTGCCTCGTCGATGTGCAGCGCGGCGACGGGTCGGTGCGAGCGGGGGTCGGCGAAGACCTGACAGAGCAACTCCGTCGCGTACGCGGCGCGCCTCCACTCGCCGGCCGAGGTGGCGCTCTGCACGGCGCGGCGCAGCAATCGCTCGGCCGCGGCCAGCGTGCGCGCGGTCGAATCCCGGGACTGGACCGTGGTGATCACCGCGTCGCGCAGGACCCGGTCGGGCAGTGCGGCGAGTAGGCGCCGGGAGGTTCCCGCGAGCTGCTGGAGGGCCGCCCTGCGCACCTCTTCCTGGTCGTGCCAGGCTCGCTCGCAGTCGACGGCGATCCGCGCGAACTCGTCCGGGTCGCCCTCCAGTTCCGCACAGGCCAGCAGCGCGGGCCAGGCATGCAGACGGTGGTGGACGCGGTGCTGGTCCGCCATGTCGCGCAGCAACGGCTCTCCCAGGGCGAGCGGGAGAGCGACCGCCAGACGGCTCCTTGTCCATTCCTGGTTCGACCAGCGCTCCATCCAGGAACCGACGATCTCTGCCCGGTCGGTCGGTTCAAGGGCCGCGAGCGTGCCGATGGGGACACTGCGCATGGAGCGGCCGCGCCGGGTGCGTTCTTCGACCAGTCGACGTCGGTCCGGGCCGGGCAGCAGCGCCAGCAGGCCGTCCGGTTCGATGTCGTGACGCCCTGGTCCTCGGTACCGCGGCGGCCTCACGGGGTTGCGGCGGGCCAGGTCCACGAGGTCCGCCGGTGGGAGTTCACGCAGGGCACGCCGCGTGGCCGACGGCAAGGCGCTTACGGAGAGGCGCAGTTCGCGGTGTGAGCCGCTCGCGTCAGGTGGCGCGGCACGCAGGATCGCGAGGACGCGGGCCGGACGGCGCAGCAGGGAGCGTGCCGCTCGTGCCGTCAGGAGATCGGGTGCCCGTTCGAGGAGCAGCAGCCCGGCGTCCGGGTCGCGTTCCGCGGCCATGCTCGCGACCGCACGGAGGCGGCCTGTGAAGCGGTGGTGCTCGCGAGAGGCCAGGCTCTGCCATTGGGCGGCGAGGAATTCGGCGACGGCGTACGGGGCGGTGCGGGCCAGTGTGCTGAGCACTCCTGGCGGCGGATCGAGCCGGGGCAGCCACGCGGCGACCGTCCTGGCGGGGCATGCGGGCAGGAGCTGTGCGGCCTCCCGGGCTCCGTACCGTTCGTGGACCTGCGGCAGCAGGTGTGCGGCGAGCGCGCGGCGACGGCTCAGCCGCAGTACACGGAATGTCTCGTGCCGCGCCAGCTTGATGTCGCTCAACGCGAGCTCCTCCAAGGCCGCTTCCGGCACGGGAAGCCGGATGGCGGCCGAGAGGGCACGGCGGCGCAGAAGAGGGTCGGTCAGGGCGTCGGCGATGGAGGTGAGGTCGCGCCGGGTGACGGCGAGGAAGAGCGCGGTGTGCCGCTCGTCAGGGGCACCTGCGGCGAGGGCCTCGCGGAGTTTCGCGTACGCCTCTGGAGTGAGCGCTCGGGCGTAGCGTGCCAGGGCGCTCATGCGGGCCGGGAAGGGCAGCGGGTCGAAGTGGGCCTTCAGCCAGGCCGACGTCAGCGGCGCGGGAGCGGGTTGGGGTTGCGGGGACGGCGTCTGCGACGCCTCGTATGTGGCCATCAGCGATCACCGTGGGATCGCTGGACGGCCTCCTCTCGGGAAGTCATGTGCGCCATGATCACTGCCGAACCGCGGGTGGCGCAACGGGTTTTCCGCTCGTGGATCCACCGTGGGCCGATCCACGAGCGGGGAAGCCGCCGGTTGCCGCGCGCCGGGCTCGGACCGACCGGCGTGGCACCTTCTCAGAAGCGGCCGGTCAGTGGCCTATCTCCTTGCGTGAGACGCGGCGCAGCCTGCGCCGCTGGGCCGGGTCGAGTGTCAGATACGCCGCGGCCGGGACTCCCAGCACGATCAGGAGGGCGGCCCACCAGGGCAACCAGATCAACAGGATGATGCCGGCCGCCACACCTCCTGCGGCGATCTTCGCGTTCTTCGACATGTGCGTCGCCTCCTTCGCGGCTGCTGCCGCTCTCTGTCTTGAGAAACGGGATCGCGCCGCCCACAGTTCCAGTCTGCTCCCCTGATAGACCCCTGAGGCGCGACCCTGACATGACCCTGAGCCGCTTCCGGGATCCGAAGGGCGGCCCGCGGTGCTTTCGAGGCCCGGCCCTCGTGGCTATTCCACCCGCAGCGGCTCGCCGACCTCGTACATGTGGCGCAGCACCTGCCGGTAGGAGTCGATGAATCCCGCCTCCGTGTACGGCATACCCAGCTCCGCGCAGTGCGCGCGGACCAACGGCTGGGCGCGCCGCAGGCTGGGGCGGGGCATGCTCGGGAAGAGGTGGTGCTCGATCTGGTAGTTGAGTCCGCCCAGGAACCAGTCGGTCAGGAAGCTGCCGCGGATGTTGCGCGAGGTGAGGACCTGGCGGCTGAGGTGCCCCCAGCGCTCGCCGTCGGGATCGGGCATCTCCATGCCCTTGTGGTTGGGCGCGAAGGCCAGCCCCAGGTGCAGGCCGAACAGTGCCTGATGGATGGCGGCGAAAGCGATGGCGTGCCCCACGGGCATGGTGACGAGCAGCAGCGACACGTAGCCGACCAGGTGGGCCACCAGGAGAAGGCCCTCCACGACGCGCTCGCGCGGGCTCTGGCGGCGCAGATCCCGGAATCCGTAGATCTTCATGGCGACGCCCTGGAGCAGCGTCAGGGGGAAGAACAGCCAGGCCTGGTTGCGGGTGAGCCAGCGCCGGAAGCCGACGCGGACCCTGGCCTGCTTGCTGGTCCAGACGAGGACGTCCGCGGCGACGTCGGGGTCCTTTTCTATGTGGTTGGGATTGGCGTGGTGGCGGTTGTGCTTGTCGTTCCACCAGGCCGAACTCATTCCCAGGAGGAGGTTGCCGTGAATCAGGCCGAGGGCGCGGCCCACCCCTCGGTCGCCGGAGATCTGGGAGTGCCCCGCGTCATGCCCGATGAACGCAGTGCGGGCGCACAGCACCGAGAGCACGGGCGCGAGGAGCAACACCCACCAGGAGCCCCCCATCAGGAACATGCCTGCCGCCGTCGCCGCCAGAGCCACCGCGTTGACCGCGATGGTCGAGGCGTACCAGCCGCTGCGGCGGCCAAGGAGACCCTGCTCCTTGACGGTGCGCAGCAGGGGTGCGAAATCGCTT
Source organism: Streptomyces sp. NPDC086554 (assembly GCF_040686095.1). Lineage (NCBI taxonomy): Bacteria > Bacillati > Actinomycetota > Actinomycetes > Kitasatosporales > Streptomycetaceae > Streptomyces > Streptomyces sp. NPDC086554. The sequence goes on along the minus strand of NZ_JBFBJK010000018.1, from coordinate 66,723 downwards.
CCGGCGGGCTGCCTTCCGCTGGTGCCTGGGGAACGTTCCGCGACTGCTGCGGCGGCCTGGGGCATGGTGAGGTCTCCGGTCTGTGACTGGATCGGGCGGACTTCACTCAACGTATGAGCCGGTGACCTTGGGCAACCATGGCGCCTTCACCCGTCTTCCGCAGGGGGCCAGCACCGCCCCGCAGTGGGGTTAGGTACACCTCCGGAGTGGCGTGATCGGGATCACGGCGCGAGGACTCCCGCGGACCCGGCGGCGTGCTGTACTCTCGGCCGCTCCGGTCTCAGTAGTCAAGTTTGAGGAATGCGCCATCGCTGTGCACAGACTCCCCGCCGTGTCACCTTCCGAGATCTCTGAACTGTCCCGCTGTTCTGTGCTGTTCGTGCCCGCCGACCCGGCGCGCACCGGCCGGGTGGCCTTCTGGCACCCGGAGGGCGACGCGCCGCCCGCCGTCGCGGCCGGCACCACCGAGGAGCTCACCATCGCCGTGCCCGGCGACGACGGGGCACGGCCGGTCGACGTCTCGGCAGTCCTGCTGCCTGTGCGCGCGGCGCTGCCGGCGCTGACACGCGCGCGTGCCACGGCCGATGCACATCCGACCGCCTCTTTCTGGGGGACGGCGGGCGTGCTCGCCCTGCAACTGGCCGCACGCGGCCTGCTGTTGCCCGGCCTGACGCCGAGCGACCACGACGCCTGGCGCTCGGGCCCGCTGGGCGCCGACGACCTGCGGCGTCTGCGCGACCTCGCGGCGGCGATGCCTCCGGCCGCACACGCGCTTCCGCTGGGCGACGCCGAGCCCCTGCGGCTGCCCCAACCGGAGCGGCTGCTGCGCCAGTTCCTCGACGCGGTCGCCGACACGCTGCCGCGCACCCCCGCCGCCGCGGTCGCCGGGGGCTCGCCGGCCTTCGCCGCGCCGCAGCCGCAGCACATCCCCGAGCAGCGGCCCTGGGCCATGGATGTCGCCGCCGGGCACGACGCGGGCGTACGCGTCTCCCTGCGGGTCGAGATCCCCGGGCTTGTGGCGCAGACCTCCGACGAGAGCAGGCTGCCGTTCCGCGCCGTGCTGCAGATGCACAGCGTCAGCGACCCCTCGCTCGTCGCCGACGCGGCCGAGGTCTGGGCCGGTTCGGCCGCCTCGGGGCAGGCCTTCGGACCGCGCTCACGGATGGACGCGCTCCTCGCCCTGCGCCGCGCCACGCGCGCGTGGCCGCCGCTCGCCCCGCTGCTCTCGGCCACCGTGCCCGATGCCATCGAGCTCGCCGACGAGGAAGTGACCGCGCTCCTCGGCGAAGGCTCGCGGATGCTCGCCGCCGCGGGCGTCGAGGTGCACTGGCCCAAGGAGCTGGCGCGCAACCTCACCGCCCGCGCGGTCATCGGCCCGCCCGACGACGACGCCAAGGACCCGGACAAGCCGTCGTCGGACACTCCGTCGCACCTCTCCGCCGACGCGCTGCTCGCCTTCAACTGGCGGTTCGCGCTGGGCGACAAGGAGCTGTCCCGCGCGGAGCTCGACCTGCTCGCCGAGGCCAACCGTCCCGTGGTGCGCCTGCGTGACCAGTGGGTGCTCATCGACCCCGAGGAGGCACGGCGCGCTCGCGAGGACCAGGACCACAAGGTCACCCCGATCGACGCACTGAGCGCCGTGCTGACCGGCACCACCGAAGTGGCCGGGCAGCGTGTGGACGTCCAGCCGACCGGCTGGCTCGCGACGCTCCGCGAGCGCCTCGCCGACCCGGAGGGCATGGAGCCCGTCGGGCAGCCCGCGGCGCTCGCCGCGAATCTGCGCGACTATCAGCTGCGCGGCCTCAACTGGCTCGCCCGGATGACCTCGTTGGGCCTGGGCGGCTGCCTTGCTGACGACATGGGACTCGGCAAGACCATCACGCTGATCTCCCTGCATCTGCACCGGCAGACGGAATCCGATTCCGCAGGACCCACCCTGGTGGTCTGTCCGACGTCCCTGATGGGCAACTGGCAGCGCGAGATCGAGAAGTTCGCGCCCGGCACCCCCGTGCGCCGCTTCCACGGCGCCCGGCGCGGCCTGGAGGACCTGGCCGACGGCGAGTTCGTGCTCACCACCTACGGCACCATGCGCCTTGACGCGGACAACCTGGCCAAGGCCCCGTGGGGCATGGTCGTCGCCGATGAGGCACAGCACGTCAAGAACCCGTACTCGGCGACGGCCAAGCAGCTGCGCTCGATCGGCGCACGCGCGCGCGTGGCGCTCACCGGCACCCCCGTGGAGAACAATCTCTCCGAGCTGTGGGCGATCCTCGACTGGACGACACCGGGGCTGCTCGGCAAGCTCGGCACGTTCCGTACCCGCTATGCGCAAGCCGTCGAGGGCGGCAAGGATCCGGCGGCCGCCGAGCGGCTCTCCCAGCTCGTACGCCCCTTCCTGCTGCGCCGGCGCAAGTCCGACCCGGGCATCGCGCCCGAGTTGCCGCCCAAGACCGAGACCGACCGGGCCGTCTCGCTCACCACGGAGCAGACCGGTCTGTACGAGGCCGTCGTGCGGGAGACCCTCGCGGAGATCTCCGGTGCCGACGGTTTCGCCCGCCGCGGTCTGATCGTCAAGCTGCTCACCGGGTTGAAGCAGATCTGCAATCATCCCGCGCAGTTCCTCAAGGAGGACGCGCCGCGGATCGAGGGGCGCTCCGGGAAGCTGGAACTCCTCGACGAGCTGCTCGACACGATCCTCGCCGAGGACGCGGGCGTGCTCGTCTTCACGCAGTACGTCCAGATGGCGCGCCTCATCGAGCGGCATCTGGCAGCCCGTGGCGTGCCCACCCAGTTCCTGCACGGCGGGACGCCCATCGCGGCGCGCGAGGCGATGGTGCAGCGCTTCCAGGACGGTGAAGTGCCCGTCTTCCTGCTGTCGTTGAAGGCCGCCGGCACGGGGCTGAACCTGACGCGGGCCGAGCATGTCGTGCACTACGACCGCTGGTGGAATCCCGCCGTCGAGGCGCAGGCCACGGACCGTGCGTACCGCATCGGGCAGACACAGCCCGTGCAGGTGCACCGCCTGATCGCGGAGGGGACGATCGAGGACCGGATCGCCGACATGCTGCTGCGCAAGCGGGAGTTGGCGGACGCGGTTCTCGGCGCCGGCGAGGCGGCACTGACCGAACTCACCGACGCCGAACTGTCGGATCTGGTGGAGCTGCGAGGGGGGACGCGATGAGCGAGACATTCGACGAGGCGTTCGACGAGACGCACGAGGAGTCCGGCCACGGGCGGGGCGCGCGCCGTCACGAGCGCACCTTCGCCGCCCTGCCACCCGCGCACGGGCGGGGGTTCGCGCAGAGCTGGTGGGGCCAGGCCTGGCTGAAGGCGCTGGAGGACACGGCGCTGGACACCCAGCAGCTCAAGACGGGCCGCAGGCTCGCGCGCGCGGGTGCCGTGGGTGCGGTGTCGGTGCGTCCGGGGCGCATCACCGCGGTCATCCAGGACCCGGGCGGCACCGCGCACCGCTCGGACGTGCTGCTGCAGCAGTTGACCGAGGCCGAGTGGGACCGCTTCCTGGGCATGGCCGTTGAGCGGGCCGGGCACATCGCGGCGCTGCTCGACCGCGAGATGCCGCCGCACCTGGTGGAGGACGCGGCGGCCGCGGGCGTCGAACTCCTGCCGGGCATCGGCGACCTGGAGCCCGAGTGCGACTGTGACGCGTGGGACCACTGCGGGCACACGGCTGCGCTCTGCTACCAGCTGGCCCGGCTGCTCGACCAGGATCCGTTCGTGCTGCTCCTGATGCGCGGCCGTGCGGAGCGCGACCTCCTCGACGAGCTGCAAGTACGCAGCGTGGCGCAGGCGGAGGCCGTGGAGACCCCGGAGGAGGAGCAGGAGGAGGCCCAGGAGGGCGTGTACGCCGATGTGGCGTACGCCGAGGGTGCCATCCTCCCTCCGCTGCCGGACCTCCCTCCCCTGCCCTCAGAGCCGGGCCGGCCGCCGTCGCTCGACACGGAGGCGGAGCCCGCGCCGGGCATCGACGTGGCGGCGCTCGAGTTCCTCGCAGCGCAGGCGTCCGTGGAGGCGCAACGCCTGCTGGCCGAAGCGCTCGCCCCCGGGCACGAACAGCAACCGGTCGGGGAGGAGTTGACGCCGGGTGAGGACGCCGTGCGCCTGGCCGCCGCGGCGCCGGGCGCGCCGGTGGCGACGCGGCTCGCGTCGGTGTCCGACCGGGGCAAGGACGGGCTCGCGCTGGCCGTACGGGCCTGGGAGTTCGGTGGACCGGCCGCGCTGTCCGTCCTCGAGGAGGAGTGGACGCCCGGCGCCGAGGCCCTGGCACGCGCGCGTGCCGCCCTCGACGCGGCCTGGGACGAGGACGAGCGGCCGCAACTGCGGGCCGCCCGTAACCGCTGGACCGTGGTCGGCGGTGACGCCCAACTGCGGCAGGGGGACGATGGCCGCTGGTGGCCCTATCGCAAGGAACGCGGCCGCTGGGCCCCCGCGGGCCCGGCCACCCACGACCCGGCGACGGCGCTGGCCGTGGTGACCGGCGGCGAGTGAGACCCACCGGTGTGGTGCGGGGCAGACACAACCCCGCACCGCACCGCTGAAGTTCCACGGCACACCGCGCGGTGCCTCGCCGGCAAAGTCCCACGGCACACCGCACGCCCCCTCGCCGCTGAGTTCCACGCACACCGCACGCCCCCTTGGCCGAAACGCGTCCGGCGGCGCCCGGCGCGTCCGTGCCGCGCCCGCACGCGCCGGGAACACCGGCGCGCGGACTCGCCCTGATCAGCGATTGAGCGCGGCCATGTCATCCGGGAGCGTGGACCGCACCGGTTCAGGGGCATCGGGTCGCGGACACGACCCGCCTGAACGCGTCAGCGCGATCCACCTGAAGGGGGGGCGACAAGGGCAACTTGCCCAACCACTGCTGACCGGACCATGACGGAAGGCGGCGCCTCCTACCCCTCGCGGGAGGCGCCGTCGTCATGCCCCCTGACGTTTACCTTTCCGCCTCCTTGCGTTCGTGGCGACGGCGAAGTCTGACCGCTGTCACCGAACTCGCGCCCCAGGAGGCACCCATGTCCCCGCACGCCGCCCGTCAGCGTCGCGTCCGCCGTTCCGTCGCCGTGGGTGTGCCGTTCGCCGTGATCGCGGCGGTCGCGGTGACCGGCACCGCCACAGGCGCACAGACCGGCGGCAAGGAGAAGGCGCCTCGGATCACCTCCACCGCGACGCTCGGCGACATCCCGCTGGGTACCTTCAGCAACTCCTTGCTGCCCGGCACGGTGGACGACGACCGGGACGTTCGCCTCGGCGGCATCGGCAGCGACATCTATCCGGCAGGCCGCAAGGGCGAATTCTGGACGGTGACCGACCGGGGGCCCAACGGCCAGATCAAGGTGGACGGCAAGAAGCGGCGCACCTTCCCCGTCCCCGGTTTCGATCCGGCGATCGTGAAGGTCCGCGTCTCCGGAGACACCGTGAAGGTCATCGACGCGCTGCCGCTGACGACGTCCTCCGGAAAGCCCGTCACCGGGCTGCCCAACCAGGAGGGGCGCGATGAGGCTCCGTACACGTACGACGCCAAGACCGCTCTGACGTACGACCCGAACGGTCTGGACACCGAGGGCATCGTGCGGGCCGACGACGGCAGCTTCTGGCTGGTCGATGAGTACGGACCCTCGCTCGTCCACGTCTCCGCGCGCGGCAAGGTGCTCAAGCGCTATGTGCCCCAGGGCCTGAAGCTGTCCGGCGCCGACTACCCCGTTGTCGAGGCACTGCCCGGCATCCTGCTGAACCGCAAGGTCAACCGCGGCTTCGAGGGGCTCGCCCAACTGCCGGGCGGGGACCTGGTGATGGCGGTGCAGAGTCCGCTTTCCGTCCCCGACGAGGACGCCGGTGAGGGCTCGCGGACGACGCGGCTGCTGCGCTTCTCGACGAAGAAGCAGGCGGTCACCGCAGAGTACGCGTACCGCTTCGACCCGGTAGGGGTCGTCGACCCGGGCGAGGACGACACGTCCGAGCTGAAGATCTCCTCCGTAGTAGCCGTCGGCCGTGACCGGCTCCTCGTGGAGGAGCGCACCGACAAGGCCGCGCGGCTGCAGACGGTGAAGCTGGACCGCCGCTCCGACATCCTCGGCGACCGGTGGGACGACGCCGCCACAAAGCCCTCCCTGGAGCAGCTCGACGATCCGGCGGGCTCCGGAGTGCCCGTCCTGAAGAAGCGCCTCGTGGTCGACCTGGGCGCCGTCGAGGGAGTGCCCGACAAGATCGAGGGTGTGGCCCTCGTGAACCGGAGCACCCTCGCCCTCATCAACGACAACGACTTCGGGATGACGGACGGCCCCGAGGCCTTCGACGAGGACGGCCGCCTCGTGGACAGCGGTGTCGAGACCACCGTGACGTACGTGCGGCCGCCGAAGGGCCTCTGAGGCTGTTCGCGGCCGACTAGTTCTCCGCGGCCGACGGGATCAGGGATTCCAGGTCCTCCGGATCGGTCGGCAGATCGCTGGGGAAGTCCGACGGCAGGCCGCTCGGCAGGTTGGAGGGGACCTCGGTCGGGAGTTCCGACGGGATCTGGGACGGGATGCTCAGCGACGGCGTGGGCTTGCCGCCCGACGTCTCGCTGCTCTCGGAGGGGCCCTTCTTGCCCGGGGATTCATCGCCGCTGGTGGCCACCAGGACCACCGCGACGACGGCTCCCACCGCGATGATCACGGCGAGCAGGATGAACAGCCCGTTCCGCCGCCCCGAAGGCCCTCCCGGAGGTGGGGACGGCGGCCAGGCGCCTCCGTCCGGAGGCAAGCCGCCACCGCCTTCAGGAGGCCATCCTCCGCCGCCGGGAGGCGGTCCGTACCCGCCTCCGGGCGGCCCGAAGCCGCCATCACCTGGCGGGGGCGCGTCACCCGGCGGAGGAGGAGGCTGCGGCGGTACGGGTGGCATGGCCATACCGTCAAGAGTCGCCTCGCACCGGTCAAGACGCGACCCCTGTGCAGAAGTTGATGCCTCCGAAGTGACGCTACGGGGTCAGCCGCGCACCCCCAGGAGATGGTCCATGGCGAGCTGGTCGAGGCGCTCGAAGGCCATGCCACGGGCAGCGGCACCCGAAGCGTCGAAGTCTTCGAAGGCACCGCGGTCGGCGAGCAGCCCGCTCAGGCCGTCCTCGGCCGTGGGCAGCGACAGTTCGTCGAGGCGTGCGGCGCGCAGGGCTTCCTGGACCTCCGGGTCGGCACGGAACGCGGCCGAACGCTCCCGCAGGATCAGGTAGTTGCGCATGCACCCCGCCGCCGACTCCCACACGCCCGCGTAGTCCTCCGTACGCGGCGGCTTGAAGTCGAAGTGCCGGGGGCCCTCGTAACCGCCCCTCTCCAGGAGGTCGACCAGCCAGAAGGCACTCCGTAGGTCGCCCGCTCCGAAGCGCAGGTCCTGGTCGTACTTGATGCCGGTCTGGCCGTTGAGGTCGATGTGGAAGAGCTTGCCCGCCCACAGCGCCTGGGCGATGGAGTGCGGGAAGTTGAGGCCGGCCATCTGCTCGTGGCCCACTTCGGGGTTGACCCCGAACAGCTCGGAGCGCTCCAGGCGCTCGATGAAGGCAAGGGCGTGTCCGACGGTCGGCAGCAGGATGTCGCCGCGCGGCTCGTTCGGCTTGGGCTCGATCGCGAAGCGCAGGTCGTAGCCCTGTTCCGTCACGTACTCGGCGAGCAGGTCGAATGCCTCCTTCATCCGGTCGAGAGCGTCGCGCACGTCCTTGGCGGCACCGGACTCCGCGCCCTCCCTGCCGCCCCATGCGACGTAGGTGTGTGCGCCGAGCTCCACCGCGAGGTCGATGTTGCGGATCGTCTTGCGCAGGGCGTAGCGGCGCACATCGCGGTCGTTGGCGGTGAACGCGCCGTCCTTGAAGACGGGGTGCGTGAACAGGTTCGTGGTGGCCATCGGCACCACGAGGCCGGTCGCGTCGAGCGCCTGCCGGAAGCGCTTGACGTGCGACTCGCGCTCGGTGTCCGTGGCCCCGAAGGGGATCAGGTCGTCGTCATGGAAGGTCACTCCGTAGGCACCCAGTTCGGCCAGGTGCCGTACGGAGTCGGCCGGTTCGAGGGGCGCGCGGGTCGCGTCTCCGAACGGGTCCCTTCCCTGCCAGCCGACGGTCCACAGACCGAAGGTGAACTTGTCCTCAGGAGTGGGCTGGTACGTCATGTGCGGCTCCCTGGATGGCTGATGCGGGCGGCTGGGCGGCCGGGGCACGGCTGCGCCGGAGCTCAGATGCGGCCGCCACGACTATTTCGTCATGGCCCTTAACAAATTAGTATCCGGAGGCATCCCTGGGAAGGTCGGACGGAGAGAAGTCCGGAAGCACCCGGAAAGAGCCGCGGGAACGGAGACCCCCGATGTCATCAGCACCAGCAGCCGACGGTCCGCTCGTCGTCGGCGTGGACAGCTCCACGCAGTCCACCAAGGTCCTGGTCGTCGACGCCGCGACGGGCAGGGTGGTGGCAAGCGGTCAGTCGCCGCACAGCGTCAGCTCGGGCGCGTCCCGCGAGAGCGATCCCGAGGAGTGGTGGAGCGCCCTGGGCGCGGCGCTGCACCAGTGCGGTGACGCGGCACGCGAGGCGGCGGCCGTGTCGGTCGGCGGCCAGCAGCACGGCCTTGTGACCCTCGACGCGAACGGCAGGCCGGTACGGCCCGCGCTGCTGTGGAACGACGTGCGCTCGGCGGCCCAGGCCCGCACCCTGGTCGACCGTCTCGGCGGCCCGAAGGCATGGGCCGAGCGCGTCGGCAGCGTGCCGGGGCCCTCCTTCACGGTGACCAAGTGGGCCTGGCTCAGCGAGCAGGAACCAGAGGCGGCCCGCGCCACCGCCGCCGTACGCCTCCCCCACGACTACCTCACCGAACGTCTCACCGGGACCGGCACGACCGACCGTGGCGATGCCTCCGGGACGGGGTGGTGGGCGTCGGCGACAGAGACGTACGACGAGGAGATCCTCGACCTGGTGGGCCTCGACCCGGCGCTCCTGCCGCGCGTCGTCCGCCCCGGAGAGGTCGCAGGCACCGTACGGGGCAGCGGCGAACTGCCCTTCTCCAAGGGCACGCTGGTGGCTCCCGGCACGGGGGACAACGCGGCGGCCGCCCTCGGCCTCGGTCTGCGTCCCGGCACTCCGGTGCTGAGCCTCGGCACGTCAGGCACCGTGTACGCGGTCTCCGGCAACCGCCCCACGGATCCCACCGGGACCGTGGCCGGCTTCGCCGACGCACGCGGCGACTGGCTGCCGCTTGCCTGCACCCTCAACTGCACCCTGGCCGTGGACCGCGTGGCCGCGCTCCTGAGCCTGGACCGCGAGGCCGTGGAGGCGGGCGGCGCGGTCATCCTGCTCCCCTACCTGGACGGCGAGCGCACCCCGGACCTGCCGCACGCCTCGGGGCTGCTGCACGGCCTGCGGCACGACACGACTCCGGGGCAGCTCTTGCAGGCGGCGTACGACGGGGCCGTGCACTCGCTCCTTGGTGCCCTCGACCTGGTCCTCGACGCCGACGCGGACCGCTCGGCCCCGCTGCTGCTCATCGGCGGCGGCGCACGGGGCAGGGCCTGGCAGGACACCGTGCGGCGGCTCTCCGGGCGTCCTGTTCAGGTGCCCGAGGCCCGGGAGCTCGTCGCGCTCGGGGCCGCAGCGCAGGCCGCGGGCATCCTGACGGGCGAGGACCCGGCGGCGGTCGCGCGCCGCTGGGGCACGGCCGCGGGGCCCGTGCTCGATCCGGTGGAACGGGACGAGTCGGCGCTGGCGCGGATCGCCGGGGTAATCTCCGACGCGGCGCCCCTTCTTGAGAAGGCGGCCCATGAGCAGTGAAAGCCATGAGTGACGACGAGCAGGGGCTGACGGGGGCATGACCGCACCACCGCACGGCACGCGGCAAGGTGCGACCGGCGCCGAGCTGCCCGACACCCAGCAGGGGATGCGCCGCCGGAACCTCTCGCGTGTCCTGCACGCTGTCGCGGCGCACGGCCCGCTGTCCCGTGCCGCCGTGGCCTCTCGTATCGGCCTGACCCGGGCCGCGGTCTCCACTTTGGTGGACGAGTTGATCCGCTCCGGGCTCCTGGACGAGCTGGGTCCCGAGCGCCCGGGCCGGGTGGGCCGCCCCGGTTCCGCCCTCGCGATCAGCGGACGCGGTCCGGCCGGCATCGGCGCGGAGGTGGGCGTCGACCACCTCGCGGTGTGCGCGGTCGATCTGCGCGGAGAGGTACGCGTGCGTGCCGTGCGTCAGGGCAGCAACCGGGGGCGCGCGCCCGAGCCTGTCCTCGAGGAACTCGTCGCGCTGGTGCGGCAGGTGAACACCGAGGCGGGCCGGGAGGGGCTGCGTCCTGCGGGGCTCGCCGTCGCGGTGCCCGGTCTGGTCGCCCGCGACACGGGCACGGTCGTCCATGCCCCCAACCTCGACTGGCACGACGTCGACCTCGCCGCGCTGTTGCCGGGCAGGCTGCCGCTGACGGTGGGCAACGAGGCGAACTTCGGCGCGCTGGCCGAGCTGTGGCTCGGCGACGAGGTGCCGCAGGACTTTCTCCACGTCTCCGCCGAGATCGGCATCGGTGCCGCGCTGGTCGTCGACGGACGTCTGCTGCGCGGGACGCGCGGCTTCGCGGGCGAGCTGGGACATGTTCCGGTGCGGCCCGATGGCCCGCCCTGTCCGTGCGGCGGTCGTGGCTGTCTTGAGCAGTACGCGGGCGAGGAAGCGGTACTCCGCAGCGCGGGCCTCGATCCTGGCGCGGACAGGGTCGGGCTCCTCACCGAGCGCGCCGCGCAGGGCGACCAGGCCGTGCGCCGCGCGCTGCACGATGCAGGGACCGCGCTGGGCATCGCCCTCACCGGTGCGGTGAACCTCCTGGACCCCCGGTCCGTGGTGCTCGGCGGGGCGCTCTCCCGGCTCGCGCCGTGGCTGCTGCCGCCGCTGGAGGCCGAGTTGGAGCGCCGCACCGCGGGCACGGCCTGCGGCGTCGCGGTCTCCCGGCTCGGCTCCGACGGTCCGCTGCTGGGCGCCGCGCACTCGGTCGTACGGGCGGTCCTCGACGATCCGGCGGGAGTGTCCTGACGGACCTTCAACCGGCACGGCACACCTCCGCCAGCTGCCCCACTCCCCCTCGCCCGTGGTCTGGGACAGTCGCTTCCTGTTGGCTACGGTCCGGCCATGGGAAGCCACGACGATGCACTTCTGGCAGAGCAGATCGCCTACTACCGGGCGGGCGCGGCCGAGTACGACCGGCCCTACGCGGAACGACAGGACCTCCAGGACCTGCTGACGGTCACCGAGGACCTCCCCATCGGCGGGGACGTACTGGAGCTGGCCTGCGGGACGGGCCAGTGGACCACGATGCTCGCCGCGCGGGCGCGTTCGGTGACGGCGGTCGACGCGGCGGCCGAGACCCTGGCCATCGCCCGCTCCCGTGCCGCGTCCCCCCATGTCCGGTTCGTCCAGGCCGATATGTTCGAGTGGCAGCCGCCGAGGCGCTACGACACTGTGTTCTTCGTTCTTCGGCTTCTGGCTCTCACATGTCCCGCCGAGGCCGCGCGGGAGGAGATGCTCTCGGGCAGGTCCGCACCGGCGGCCGTGCGCCGACTCGACGACGGCAGCCGGTACCGCATCGTGAAGGTGTTCCACGACCCCCGGACGCTCACGGACGACCTGACAGCGCTCGGCTGGTCGGCCCGCATCCGGACCGTGGCCGGGAAGTTCACAGTCGGCGTCGGCCACCCGCGTCTTATTCCGTCAGCCTCCTTCCGGTGAACCGAGCGTCGTCGTGGCATCACCTGGGCAGAATCGCGAGACTGCGATGGAGCCGACGGGAGCAGGGACAGTCATGGGAATGGACCGGCATGGCCACGCCATGGGTGGCACCGGCGACGAGGCCGCGCGGCATTACGAGCGGGCCCTTGACGCGCTGTTGTTCTTCCGCGGGGAGGTGGCCGATGAGGCGCAGGCGATGGCGGCGGCTGCTCCCCGGTCCGCCATGGCGCAGGTTCTCGGCGCCTATCTCGGGCTGCTCGGCACCGAGGAGAAGGAAGCCGCCGCGGCCCGGCAGACGTTCAGCGCCTTCCTCGGTGCCGTCGACCTGGCGGGGCTTTCGCCGCGCGAGCGCATGCACGCGGCCGCTGCCGACGCCTGGCTCGACGGGGACATGTTCCGCGCCGGGGAGATCCTCGGCGAGCTCAGCTGCAAGCATCCCCGCGACGCCCTCGCGCTGGCCGTCGGCCACCAGATCGACTTCTTCTCGGGCGACGCCCAGCGACTGCGCGACCGCATCGGCGGCGCGCTGACCTCCTGGGACGCCGATGACCCGCACTTCGGCCCGCTCCTTGGGATGTACGCCTTCGGGCTCGAGGAGTCGGGGCACTACAGCCACGCCGAGGAGACCGGGCTACGCGCCGTGGAGCGCCATCCGCGTGACGTGTGGGGCATCCACGCGGTCGTCCACACATACGAGATGCGTGGCCGCTTCGCCGACGGGATCCGCTACATGGACGCGCGGACGGCGGACTGGTCCGACGGCAACTTCCTGTCCGTGCACAACTCATGGCACTACGCCCTGTACGCGCTGGAGTCGGGGAGCATCGAGCGGGTCCTCGCCGTCTACGACAACACCCTCCACAACGAGGCCTCGCACGGAATCGCCATGGAACTCCTGGACGCCTCAGCCCTGTTGTGGCGGCTGCTCATCGCCGGTGTCGATGTCGGGCCGCGCTGGGCGACGCTCGCCGAGGCCTGGGCCGGGCGGGAGGACGGCGCGTACTACGCCTTCAACGACGTCCACGCCGTGATGGCGTACACGGGAGCCGGCCGGATCGCCGACGCCGAGCAACTCGTGAAGGACCGCGAGCTGTGGCTCGCCCGCACCGGCCCCGCGGTGTCCCCGGCCGTGTCCAACCACGCGATGACGCGCGAGATCGGGCTGCCGGTGTGCCAGGCCCTTATCGCCCACCGCCGGGAGCAGTACGCCCACGTCGTCGAGTTGCTCGCGCCGATCCGGAACCGCCTCAACTTCTTCGGCGGCAGCCACGCGCAGCGGGACGCCGTCCAGCGCACGCTGGTCGAGGCCGCTGTCCGCTCCGGCCGCCACGACGACCTGGCGCGCACGCTGCTCAGCGAGCGGATCAGTCTGCGCCCCATCTGCCCCTACAACTGGCAGGCCCGGGCGCGGCTGGCCGACCGGCTTGGCCACCCGGACCAGGCCGCTGACGCCCGCACCCGTGCCGAGCGACAAGCCGCTGCCGGGGCCGCAGCCTTGGGGTGATGGGGGCCGCACCCGTCCCCCTCACGGGTGACCGCGATATCCACAATCACGGTGCTGTACACAGATCCAGCTCGCGCCCTTCCGCCCCAACCAGCCAGCGCCGTAACGTAATTGAGGCGAGGCACCACTCGTCCTGGCGACGGGTCGTGTCGGCGTGGATCGGGGGATTCAAGTGTCGGGGGAAACCAATCCAGGACTGCGTCGCGGAGCCATCGGGTTACGTGAAGTCCTGTTCCAGAGCATTACGGCGATGGCGCCGGCCGGTGCATGGACATCTCCGGCGGAGAAGGCGCCGAGCCGCATGAAACCGCATGCGACGGCCGCCGATCGCAGCAGTGGGAGCTACTCGTCGACCATGCCGCTCAGGGAGTGCGCCTCCGCAGCTACGAGACCGGCAATGTGCTCGGCGCACTCCGCCACGGCCAAGGACGGCGCCCCCGTCCGCCAGCAGCGCTCCGCCCGCGGCCCCACCGCGGCCAACGCCCTCTGGACGTACTTCCGTCACAGCAACGGCGTAGTCGCCTTCGCGCAGAGAGAGAACACCCTGTACCTCCTCGGCCTCGACGACTGGCACAGAGCCGGAAAGGGCGAGGTCCATGACTCGGCGATCGGAACAACGGCCAACTGCTACGACACGAACTCGCTCCGCTTCCGATACACGGGCGACGCGTTCTGACGCCGACGGAATAGCTGCCGCCCTACGCCTCTCAACTCCCGCTTCACCTAAGAAGAATTCAGCAGCAGTCCGAGCCATTTGGACTTTCATGGCGCTTGAACCCTGGACAGGGCATTGCACCGGCAGCAGGCATCGCGCGATACCCAAACCCTCTCTGCACCTAGGGCTTTGGGCCTGCCTGCGTCCCGCCGAGATCCACGGCGGCTCGAACACGCATGAACATGCGCAGCCTCACCGGCATTTCTGTTCGTTCAGGAGACTTCCACAGGTCCTTGGCGGCTTGGCGATGGGTACTGACCGCGGAGCACTGCGTCGCTCGCCTCAGCTGAAGGTGGCCGCCATGAGAGTCGCGGGTGCGGACGACGGCTGGATCCACACGACGCGGCTCGACGGTCACACCGAACCCGGCGACTCCGGTAGCCCCGTCTTCGCCGAGGGCCAGAAGCAGGTGGGGGTGCACTGGGGCGGCGACGGGGCGGGGTACTCGCGTGACACCCCCATCGCCCCCCACCGCCAGTGGATCATGGACGTGGCCGGCGTGTGACGGCTCAGGGCCGCCCTCAGGTCTGATGCGGAGCCTCATCCAGGGACCGTGGTTGAGGCTCCGCACTCCGGCTCGGTCACGTACGTACGCTCAATCTCTCCTGCTCGCGGAGCCACTGACGCAAAGGATCGACAAAGCCGCGGGACGCGTCGGGTACTTCTGCCTCTACTTCCGTGAGAGGCCGAAACAGCCCCGACGAACCCCGACGAAAGGGAGAGCGCCAGGACGTACTGCGTACTGCGCACATGCGCAATGAGAGGCCGGCCTCGTGGCGGCGCGCCAAGTCCCCCCAGTGGCACGCCGCCACGAGATGCGTGGATCCCCACCCCGATCCGGGTGCGCCTCAGCATGGTCCGACTTCACGAGGCAGTCGGGGTCCGCCAGTGAGGACGCGATGATCGCGTCACGGACGGCCCGGTCCGGCACCTCGGTGAGCATCCACAGCGACGTACGTCCGTCCAGGTCAGCTGCGCGGATCAGGACGCCGGTCCCGTCGTCGCTTTCAGGCCGAGGAGGCTTCGTGCCACGGTCTCCGGGGACTCGCCGCGCTCGCGGGCCAGCACGATGAGGGCCCTGCCGGCGAGTTCGTTGACACCGAAGGAGAGCGCCTCGGGGGAGACCCAGCTCGACGCCTCGTCGGCGCGCTCCTGATCGCCTTCCGCGTGCGCGGAGGCGTACGCGGCGGCAGCCTCGAAGAGATTGTGGGTACGCCTCTTGGGCTCAGGCACGGGCCGCGGTGATGTGGTCGGGTGCTCATCGATCACGGTCCCGAGTGCTTTCCAGATTTTGCGCAGTCGCTCCATCATGTGCGGCCACCTTCCCCCTGTATGACCCCAGTGTGAGGTCCTCCTGGTCCTGCACTGCCGGAACACCAGGGTGCCTCACCGGCTCTGCCGAGCGCTGGTGCCGTACTGGTGAGGGTCACCCTCCCATCTCCCACAGCAGGGCCGTAGCCACTCGTTTTGCATGCGAGTCGACCGGCGTTATCTTACTAATCAATAATGCACCTAGGTGCGTAGTTGTGTATCAGTGGCCGGTTGCCACCTTCACCAGCAGCGTTAACGAGAGGCGGTCGACCCGTGCCGAGCAGTGCGTATCGGCGCTACGTCGCCCTGGGCGACAGCCAGACAGAAGGGCTCGGGGACGGCGATGACGTACATGGCCTTCGCGGATGGGCGGACCGGCTCGCCGACGAGGTCGCGCGTCAGAGTCCCGGCCTGCTGTACGCCAACCTCGCGGTGCGCGGCCGTCAGGCCGGTCAGGTGCGCGCCGAGCAACTCGCCCCGGCCCTCGCGATGCGGCCCGACCTCGCCACCGTGGTGGCCGGGGTCAACGACTTGCTGCGGCCGAGCTTCGACATCGACGAGGTAGTCGGCCACCTGGAGGCCATGCTCGCCGCTCTCACCGCTCAGGGCGCCACGGTCGCGACGCTCACGTTTCCCGACATCGGGCGCATCACACCGTTGGCCCGTCCGATCGGGCACAGGGTCCTCGCGCTCAACGAGCGCATCAGGGAGTCCGCCGGCCGCTACGGCGTGGTGGTGGCGGAGACAGCCGCTCACCCGGTCGTGACTGATCCGCGGTTGTGGAGTGCCGACAGGCTGCACGCGAGCCCGATCGGGCACGCCCGTATCGCGGCTGCCGTCGCCCACGCGCTCGGCCTGCCCGACAGCGACGACAACTGGACCCGGCCTCTCCCCGTCGCCGGGCCGCGGGCCTCCGCTTGGCGGGCCGCGGCCGCCGAGTTTCGCTGGGTCGGCACCTTCCTCGGCCCCTGGGTCGTCCGCCGCCTGCGCGGCCGCTCCTCCGGTGACGACCGCCAGGCCAAGCGACCCGGCCTGCTTCCGGTGTCCTCGCCCACCGGGGATGCCTCCTCAGCCGTATGAGGCACCGGCCTGCGATAACGCCGACGGCCCCTCCCGCTGAACCTCTCTTCTTCGAACCGGAGTTGGAAATGAGTAATGCCCACCCCTTCCGCGCATTGCGTGCGAAGCCTCTGTGGATCGCCAACGGCGTGATCATGGGCTTTGTGGCAGTGCTGTTCACCGTGTTCTATGTCGGTGCCAACCTCGACCCCGCCGGACACCTGCACAAGCTGCCCGTCGCCCTGGTCAGCGCCGACAAGGGAGCGAGTGTCGGGCGGCAAGCAGACCAACCTCGGAGCGCAGATCGTCCGGTCGATCGAGAAGTCGTCCGAGGGTGGAGACAGGATCGACTGGAAGTGATGGACGAGAAGGAGATGAAGGAGGAGCTCGGCGAGGGCAAGCTGTTCGGCGCGCTCGTCGTTCCCCGCGACTTCACCTCCGCCGTCGCCGCACTCCCCAGCCCCAAGGCGGCGGACAACGCCGTCCGCCCGACGCTCACCGTGCTGACCAACCAGTCGGCCGGCAGCATGGGTTCGGGCATGGCGCTTCAGGCCACGAGGGCTGCCGCCGAGTCAGCCTCCGCACAGGTGGGCAAGGAGCTGACCGCCCAAGCCCAGGCCGCGAAGGCCAAGCCGTCCCCTGCCGCGCTCATGGTGCTGGCCGATCCTGCTGCGGTACACGTGGAGGACGGGCATCCGCTCGACTCGCACACCGGCATGGGCCTGAGCGCCTTCTACTACTCGCTCGTCCTCGTCGTCTGCGGCATGCTCGCCGCCAATGTCATCAGCGGCCAGGTGGACCACGCCCTCGGCTACACCCACAGCGACATAGGGCCGCGGCGGACCCAGAACCCGCTCCTGCGCGCTACCCGTGTGCAGACCCTGGCCATCAGCAGCACCCTCATGATCGGCCTGTCCCTGCTCATGGGCAGTCTTGTTCTGGCCGGTGCGGTGGGCGTCATGGGAATGGACGCCGCTCATCTGCCCCTGCTGTGGCTGTTCTCGGTGAGCACGATCGCGGTCGTCGGCATCGGCGGCCTCGGCCTCCTCGCCGCGTTCGGTACGCCGGGGATGCTGTTCATTACGATGTTCTACATCGCGATGGCGGTGCCGACGTCCGGTGCCACGGTGCCCCTTCAGGCTCTGCCCGACTTCTATCGCGTCCTCGGCGAGTTCGAGCCCCTGCGTCAGATCACTGACGCTGTCCGCTCCATCCTCTACTACGACGCCCAGGGCGACGCCGGTCTGACCCGGGGCTGGGTGATGCTGGGCGTGGGGCTCGCGGTCGCATGCCTCTTCGGCTTCGGCATGACCTGGTTCTACGACCGCAAGGGACTGCACCGCATCCCCGCTGACGAGGAGCCTGAGCGAACCCTCACTCGGGTGTAGAGCGACGACCGGTGTGGGGCCGTCGCGTCAGGCGGGAACTCCCCCGGTCAGCCGTCGGCCTGGACCGCCGCCATGCGCTGGTCGAGCCTGCGCAGTGCCATGTCCCCCCACTGGAGGTTCTCCCGCTCGAAGGACATTCCGCGCAGCAGGGTCAGGTACGGGCCGATGCGCTCGGCCTCGGCGAAGTACGCCTCCTCCGAGCGCCCGTCGAGGGCGCGCTGCCGGAGCTTCTCGTAGCGAGCGAGCTTGGCGGTGGCCCATTCCATGCGCTCGGTAATGGCCTTCCGGACAGCCTCGATGTCGCCCGCGTCCAGGCACTGCACCTTGACCATCAGCTCATCCCGGATCACCGAGGGCTTGCCCAAAGGCTCGGCCGTATAGGCGTGTACGGCTTCCCGACCGGCTTCTGTCAGCGAGAACAGTCGCTTATTGGGGCGGCGCTCCTGCTCGACAACGCGGGCCGTGACCAGTCCTTCGGCCTCCATACGCTCCAGCTCGCGGTAGAGCTGCTGGGGCGTCGACATCCAGAAGTTGGCGACCGTCGCGTCGAAGCTCTTCGCGAGGTCGTAGCCGGACGCCTCACCCTCCAACAGTGCTGCCATCACCGCGTCACGCAAAGCCATGGAGCCACGCTAGCACTGCTGTGATTAGTCAACGAAGCGACTGAGAGTCGCTCCACCGCATGGACAGGGCGCTCTCTCCCTCTTTACTCTCGCACACCTATTCAAATTATTGAATACGAAACAAGGCTGCCCCACTCCCCCATCGCCTCACGGAAGACGTCGCGGATCTCGGCGCGGCCCTTGTGGATGGCCGGGACCAGGATGTGGGACGGGCGGTCGTCGCCGAGCTGCACGATGAGCTCGGCGAGGTCGGTTTCGTACGCGCGGATCCCCGCCCTGGAGAGGGCTTCGTTGAGGCCGATCTCCTGGGTGGCCACTTACTTGGCCTTGACGACCTCGGTCTCTCCGGTGCATGGACGAGTGCGGTGACAATGTGATTCGCCTCGGCGGCGTCCGCGGCCCAGTGCACGGTTCCACCAGCCACGGTGACCGTTGTCGCGGATGGTGCCGGTGGCCTTGCGCAGATTGGCGCGGAGGCGGCTGCGCGTGGCCTTTCTGGACGAGCAGATGCGGGGTGCGGGGCCGTCGGACAAACGGGTTCCCCTACGTCTTCCGGCCCGTCAACGCACTTGACCACCCCTAGGGTTGTCGGTCTCGTCCGCTTGCCTCACGGTCGGCCGGGCTGACCGAGAAGGCCGAGCACAACAGAAGCGATCACCACAGCCACCGCACCGCACAGGGCCACGGCCCGAAGCCTTCCGTTCCCGCCTGCCGACGGCGGCTCAGACTCGCCCTCGCCCAGGGCATCAAGCCAGTACACGCCCAACAACGCCGCATGTTGCACCGATTTATCTCGTCGCACATCCATGCTGGCTCAACGCGCAGCCCCCAGTACACGGCACGGGGATGACAGCGCTGCGCTCCGTTTTCGGGGTGCCGGGCGCGATGCGTCCTGCCGTACGCGGCGTCAGCCGCCGTCGATGATCTGGTACAGGTAGATGATGTGGGACTCGTCGTCCGGCATGGCGTTCACATCGTCGGACTCGGCGTCGATCCGGAAGTAGAACTCGGGGGCCTTGGGGCCCTTGAGCTGACCCTTGTCCTGCATCACCACCAACTGGTCGAGGAACGCGTTGACGCTCGGCGTCTTGGTGCCGAGGTCCTCGGCGATCGTGCCGCCCACGACCACCTTGAGGTGGGCCGAGTCAATGAGCACGTTCTGCGCGGCCCCGGTCGCGCTGGACGTGCGGAAGTTGGGGTCCATGTCGCCGCACTCGTAGTAGCCCAGGGCGATGCCCAGAGTCGCGTCCGGGCTCTCGCCGCCCATGTCGACGGACTGGACCTTCCCGTAGGGGCCCTGACCGTCGTTGTCGCAGACCGAACCGGACGGCGGCTTCTGGCGGTCCGCGTAGTCCCAGTTGTCGTCGCCCGTCTTCTCCGGGTCCGGGTTGGAGGTCCGCTTGCCGCCCGAGCCGCCCGAGCCGCCGGAGCTGCCGGAGCTGCCGTCGCCGGACAGCTTCTCGGTGGACTCGGACGCCGTCGGGGACGGCTTGGAGGCGCCGCCGCTGTTGTCGTCGCCGGACGGCTCGCAGGCCGTGGTGGCCAGGGTCAGCGCGGCTGTGGCACCCAGCAGGCAGAGCTTCCAGTTCTTGCGGGTCTTCGTACGCATTGGGGTTCCTTGGTAGGTGTGGCGGGAGCGGTGAGAGTGCTTGCTGCTTTGCCGGTACGTGGTCAATGAACCGGCCGCAGCGGCGTGGACATGCGCGACCCGGGCTCGGTCACAGAGGTCCGCGAAGTGTTCGGCCCGCGGCGGTGCTGGATCCAGTACATGCCGCACACCGGCGCGATTGAGATCCGAGAGATCGGATGGGTTGGCTGGTGCGCGGAAGCCCGACAGCGACGGCTTCGTGAACGTTCAAGCCCGGTGGGGAAGGTTCAAGCCCGGTGGGAACGGCCGTGGCCGTCCCCACCGGGCAACCTTCAGGTAGCCCGGTGTCGCACCGTGCGCGTTAGTGCTCAATCCAGCCGGTGCCGCCGAACAGGCCCTTGAACTGAACGTAGAACTTCTTGCCGGGTACCGCGTTCTGTGCGATGACCTTCCATTCCCCACCACTCACCGACTTCCAGGCATTGCAGGCGCTGGGAGTGCAGACCCGGACCTTGTGGGTGCCGGAGTTGGGCATCAGGCTGATGTTGTGGCACCCGCTGTTCACGACCGCCCAATGTCCTGCGTTGGGCCAGTGGGCGTCGTTACCGGGGCCCGTGCCTGCTTCACTCTGATACGGCGCTGCGGAGCAGGACTGCGCAGTGGCCGCCGTGCTGGGCGCTTCCGAGGCGAGCGTGGGCACGGTCATGGCGGCGAGTACGGCCGCAGCGCCGCCCAGCGTCGTGGCGATCTGCCTGGTCTTGATCATTGCTCCCCCAGTTTCCGGAGACATTCCGCGCGATCCGCGCCTGATGCCCCTTCTCATGATCACGGTGGTGTTCGAGCGCGCCGCCGCACCACAAGCACGCGACGCGCCTGGCCCGCGAGAATCCCGTCGTTCGGTCGCGTGGATTCCCGTTGGATTCGGCCGGAGTTGGCGGAGAGACCGACACCCCCACCTGACGGCGCCAGCCAGCGATCGGCGCCATCAGTGAAGGTAGAAGCGGACACGTGACGGCGTCGTCGCGCGCTGGTTTGATCACCGCCTAAACCCTGGCGGTACGTTCGCGGTTCCTACAACTTTCGCGGTATGAGGGCCCCTTGCGTCCGCGATGACCCAAAGCCGGACCGTCACGTCGATGCCCAGACGCCCGGGCTACTACTGGTCGTTGTGGAGGCTGACGGTGGCGATGGCCGGGGGAAGGGCCCGGGACGAGGTGATCCGCAGCCGCACCTTGCTGGTCGTCACCGACTCCGACAGCTTCAGGGTGCGGTGGTAGCCGATGGTGCTGGCCTTGCCGGTCTCCTTCCAGGGCTGTCCGTCCCAGACGTCGACGGCGAAGCCCGTCGTCCGCTGGCCCACCTTGATGTTCTCCTTCAGGTTCACTGTGTTGAAGGTCTTGCCGGAGCCCAGGTCCAGGACGAGGTTTCCGGTGATGCCAGTGGGCTGCCAGGCGGTGTCGTCGGTGTTGTCCAGCACGTTGCCGGGGCCGTTCCCGAGGGTGTGTGAAGTGCCCGCGTCGTCAGCGGCGGTCGCGCCCTAGGCGAGGTCCGTGTCGAAGGTGGACCGGATCCACCCGCCGAACTCCCGCATCCGCGCCTCTTCCGGCCCGCCGACCCTGCCGTTGTTGTCCGGGGCGGCGTTCAGCAGCTGACAGTTCTTGCCCACCGAGTTGCGGTACATGTTCTTCAGCGCGTCCAGAGAGACCGGCTGTGCGTCCTTGTTCCAACACCAGTTGGGGCCCTGCAGCCGGCCGTCGCACTCGGCCGGGTGCCAGGCCAGATAGTCCGAATCCGTGGTCAGCTTGTCGTCACTGGCGATGTCGTCGCCCTGGAAGCCGTAGGTCGGGTTGCGTTCGCCGTCCGGATCGGCCGTGCCCTTCTGCGGTACAACGCTCCACTCGTTGGCACGCGTGGTGAGCCCGTCCTCGTTGCCGACCCAGCGGATGTCAGGGCCGCCGAAAACGCTGGCCGACGGCTGGAGCGTGCGGACCATCTTGAACCAGTCGGTGAAGCTGTAGCTCTGGTTGAGCCCCGCGTCCTTCCAGGGGTTGGCTCCGTCCAGCCACACCTCGTCGAACTTGCCGTACTTGGTGAGCACCTCGTACAGGGTGTTCATGTAGTAGCGGTTGTAGTCGTCGGCCTGGACCGTGAACTTCGGGCCGTCGCCGCCGTTGCCGGGGATCGCCGCGGCCTTCTTCTCGCTGCCGTTGCCGTTGCCGTACCGGCCCTGGCCGCCCGGAGTCCGGTCCCGGTCGTCATAGGTCGACTGCTCAACTGTGCTCAGGCTCTGTCCCGCATCGTGTTTCTGGACGATGCCCGGGACCCCTTCTCCTTCCACCACTGATGGGGCAGCTCCGAACCATCGGCAGGGGAAAGGTAGACACCGACCTTGAGACCGACCTTGCGAGCGGAGTCGGTTAACTCCTTGAGGACGTCACCCTGACCGTTCCTCCAGGAACTGGAGGCCACCCCGTGACTGGAGTAGGCCGAGGGGAACAGCAGCATCCCGTCGTGATGCTTGGCGGTGAGGATGACCTTCTTGAAGCCGGCGCCCTTGAACGTACGCGCCCACTGGTCAGTGTCGAGGCTGGAGGGGTTGAAGACATCCGGGTCCTCGGCCCCCGAGCCCCATTCCCTTCCGGTGAAGGTGTTCGGCCCGAAGTGGACGAAGCCTGTCAACTCCTCGTACTGCCAGGCCAGTTGCCGTGCCGTCGGCGTCACCTTCGCCGCCTTCTCGCGGCCGACGCGCCTGCGCGGCCGACGCGCCTGCGGGCAGCATGCCGGTGCCGCACACGGTGAGAACAACGAGCGCGGCGGTCGCCGTCCGCCGTGCTCGCCGACGGGTGGGGGCCGTACCGATCGTGAGTCTGATCACGAGCCGTCTCCAGAGCGCTGTGGGGGGACGGCCCTTGCCCTGCGCGCACCGCGTCCTCACCGACGGCCACGGCATCCCGTTGGCGGTGTCGCTGACCGGCGGGAACCGCAACGACGTCACCCAGCTCATACCTGTGGTGGACAAGGTCCCGGCGGTGGCCGACCCCGTCGCCGGCCCGACGTGCTCCTCGCCGACCGCGGCTTCGACCACGACAAGTACCGTCGCCTGCTGCGGCAGCGCGGCATCCGACCGGTCATCGCCGAACGAGGCCAGGCACACGGCAGTGGCCTCCGAGCCCTCCACCACATGGTCGCGCGCACGATCGCCTGGCTGCACGGCTTCCGACGCCTACGAATCCGCTGGGAACGACGCGACGACATCCACGAAGCCTTCCTCGCACTCGCTCGCCACCTACCTCATCATCCACCGCCACGTCCAACGTCTTTATCAGGACCTCAAGGCCCGCATCACCGTGACCTTCGAGCCCGGCGCCGATAGAGGGCCCCGTCCGGCTCGCCCGGATCGGGTCAGATCGGGAGCCACTGTTTGACGAGGGGTTGGTTGTCGCCGATCCAGGTCTCCACCGCGGCGGATTTGCGCTCCGCGCCGCCGGCGTCCTGGATTACGGCCTCCAGGCCCTGCAGCTGATCCGGCGTCACCCGGAAGTTCCGCAGCCACTCCAGGGCTTCGTTGCCGCGTTGGCCGTGGAACTTCCGGGAGACGATCGTGTGGAGCTTGTCGGGGTCGCCGAAGGCGTCGGCGGGGTCGTCGAGGTAGCGGATGTCGTACTTGGAGAACGCCCAGTGGGGGCGCCACATGCCCACCAGGATGGGGTCCTTCGCGGCGTAGGCGGTGTCCAGGGCCTCCAGCATGGTGGCGGTGCCCTTGGCCTTCTGGCGGTACCTGCCGGACAGGCCGTACTCCGGGATTACTGACTTGTTGACCGTTCTGGTCAGACCCGCGGTCGGCTCGATGCCGACGATCGTCCCGTCGAAGAGGTCGGCGTACTCCGGCAGATCGACCAGGGACTCGACCTCATCCACGTAGTCGGGCACGGCCAGGCCCAGATCGCCGGGCTCATACCAGGGGCCGAGGTCCACCATCGAGCCGCCGTACTGAGCCCATTGCTCGGTGTGGACGCTCGGCAGCCAGGCGTCCATGAAGACGTCGAACCGGCCCTCGGCCACCCCGCGGAACAGGTCGGGAACGGCGTCCTTCTGTACGGCTTTGACCTGGTAGCCCTTGGACTCAAGGAGTTGCTTCCACAGCTCGGTGACCGCGATGTCCTCGTCCCAGGCCACATAGCCGATGGTGATGGTCCCTCGGTCCTTCTTCGCCGCGGTCTTCGCCCGGCCCGGTTCCCCGACGGTACCGCAGGCGGACAGGGCGGTGGGCGCCAGCGCCCCCGCGGCCAGGACTCCCAGGAACTTGCGTCGATGCAACGCGTGTGCACTGTCTCCCCCGGTGGACATTCCGTCAGCCTAGTGCCCTTCGGGATCGACGCACTAGTGTCCCCAACAGCGTTACGGGGCAGGGAGTTTGGCGGGGAAGCGGGGAACTGGCGGACGGCAAGGGGGAAGGCCGGTGTGGGTGTGGTGACGCCGACGGAAACGGGGGGCGCGTCCGGACCGGATGCATCCGTGCAAGTGTCCGCACCGATGGGGGCGGCCGCGCAGGCTGTTCCGGAACGGCGGCGCGGGAGGGTGCGGGTGGCGGCCTCCGTGGCAGTGGGGATCGTCGGGACGGGTTCCCCACCGGCCCGGTTGCGGCTGGCGGGGCTGATCATGACACTGGTGACCGTGCTCTTCGGAGTGCTTGTGGCCACGTCGGTGTACGAGCGACAGACGGCGGCCGGGAAGGTGGCGGAGCAGTCCGCGCCGCTGAGCGCGGACGCGGCGGAGATCTACCGTTCGCTGGCGGACGCGGACGCCACGGCGGGGGCGGGCTTCCTGCGGGGCATCGAGGAGTCCCATGCGGACCGCGTCACCTATGAGGCGAATATCCGTACCGCCTCCCGGCTGCTCTCCAAGGCGGCGGCCCGCACCGGGGACTCCTTCGCCGCGCAGCGGCAGATCACCATCCTGAACAAGGAACTGCCCGGCTACACCGCCCTGGTGGAGGCGGCACGCTCCGCCAACCGGGAGAACAAGCCGGTCGGCAACTCCTATCTGCGGTACGCCTCGGAGCAGATGCGCTCCACCATGCTCCCGGCGGCCGAGGACATGTACCACGCGGAGACCCGGCGGATGGCCGCGATCCGCGCCGACGCCACCGAGCCGCCCTGGGCGGCCTACGGCGCCGGGCTGCTCGTCCTGGCGGTGATCGGCTTCTACTCCTACCGGCTCTACCTGGCCACCAACCGGCTGCTCAACCTGGGTCTGGTGGCGGCAGCCGGGGCGGTGCTTGTCTCATTGGTCTGGCTGACGGCAGGTCATGCCATGGCCCGCTCCTCGCTGGAGGACTCCGACACCCACGGCTCGGCCTCGGTGCAGCTGCTTACCCAGTCCCGGATCGCCGGCCTGAAGGCCCGCGGGAACGAGAACATGGCCCTGGTGGCGCGCGGGGAGGGTGCCGCCTATTCCCAGGAGTTCGACTACTGGGCGGGTGCGATGGATGACAAGGACAAGGGGCAGCGGCTGATGCAGCGCTCCGAGCGGCAGGCCGAGGACGAGGTCGGGCAGGAGCTGGTGGCGGATGCCTGGGCGGAGCTGAAGGACTGGAAGAAGCTGCACGACCAGGCCCGGAAGCAGGACGACCGGGGCGACTACGAGGCCGCCCTGGCCCGCACCATCGGCGGGAAGGCCGACGGAAAGCCCGTCAAGGACACCACCGAGCGCAGCTTCGCCGCCATGGACCGCAAGTTGGCCGCGGCGGTGGACCACGAGCAGAAGCAGTTCCAGGAGCAGGCCGAGAGCGGGCGAGGCGCGCTCACCGGACTGCCCGTCGGCGGCTCGGTGCTGTGCCTGCTCGGCGTGGCCGGCGCAGTCCTGGGCGTCGGCAAGCGGCTGTCGGAGTACCGGTGACCGCCGGGGGCCGCGGCGGGATGAGGGAGGAGACGGCAGTGGGGAACGTAGGTGCAGGGTCCGGCGGTTCGGCACGGGGCACCGCGCCGCCGTGCGACCGGCGCCGCGTGGGGCGGGGGTGGGCCGCGGTGTGGCTGGCCGCCGCCGCGCTGGTGACGGTGCCCACGGTCAGCGGCGCCGCACCGCAGCAGGCGCCGACGGCGGGAGCGCGGTCCGCGGCGCAGGCGGGGGTGCCGGAGCAGGCCCCGCGGCAGCCGACGTCCGCCGGGGAAGACTGCAACACCAAGGTGAGCCCAGACCCGAAGAGCGGCAGCCGGAACGGAGCGGCCGTCAAGAAGATCAAGGACCGGGGCAGACTGATCGCCGGGGTGGCGCAGAACAGCAACCTGTGGAGCCACCGCAACGCCAAGGGCGAGCTGGCGGGCTTCGACATCGACCTGGTCAAGCAGCTGGCCGACTTCCTGCTCGGCGACCGTGAGGCGGTGGAGTTCCGCACCGTCCCGGTCGACCGCCGCCAACAGGCCTTGGAATACGGCGAGGTGGATGTGCTGGTGCAGGCCATGCCGATCACCTGTCGGGCGCTCAAGGGCACCCCGGAGGAACCGGCCGTGGACTTCTCCAGCCCCTACTTCGAGACCGGGCAGCGAGTGCTGGTCCCCGAGCACTCCGACATCACTGGCTTCAACCGCACCCTGAAGGGCAAGACGGTGTGCACCGCCTACGGCTCCAGCGGCTACGAGCTGTTGAGCGGCGAGGGCCAGGAGGAGTACGGCGCATGGATGCGAGGGCGGCCTGGCGCCCTGGACTGCCTGATGCTGCTTCAGCTCTCCCGCGTGGATGCGGTCCTGACCGACAGCGGGCTCGCCGCGGGCCTGGCTGCCCAGGAGGACGGCACCCGCCTTGTCGGGCCGCAGATCGGCGAGGACTCCTACGGCGTCGCCGTCAAGCACGGGACGGACGACCTGCTGCGGGTGGTCAACGGCACCTTGGAGAAGGCCGGCGAGAGCGCCTGGCAGAAGAGCTACGACCGGTGGCTGAAGGACTGGCTGGGCCCGGCCGAGCCCCCGGCTCCGCAGTACGGCTGAGGCGATGGCGGCAACTGGCGGAAATCACTGGGGCTCGGCCCGGGCCTTTGGGGCGGTCTCCAAGAGGTCCTGATAACCGCAACACTGTCGGAGAAGGGCAGGAGCTGTGATCGCCGAAGCGCGCATGTCCACTGCTGAGGTTCATCAAGACCCCGCGCATGTACACCCGATGTGCACCGCGCCGGCGGGCCCAGCAACTACCCGTAGTTCAGACCCCAATTCGAGGCAGACCGGCCCCTCCCAGGTGGAGGGCGCGGAGCCCGGTGACACCATCGCCGTGCAGGAGACCGTGTGGATCTGAGCGCACTCCTGAGCCTGGGCGACGGCCATGCCCGCCAGGGCGAGGGAGAGACCTGTGGTGTCGCCGTCGAGTGCGCCATGAACACCGTAGTGATCGTCGAACTCCTGAAGGGGATCACGACGCCCTGGCCGCGCCTGGAGTCCGATACCCACATCGTCTCGACCGGCTCGGCACGACCGCTCGAGGACGCCTTCCGCATATCCCGTCGAATCACCGCTCGCCAACGTCTGCGACACCAACTACACGTGCGTGGCCAAGATCCGCAAGGAGTGGCTGCCCGCACGCGAGACTCACCGGGGGCTGCACGCGCGGCTGCGCGAGACGGCCACGTCGCTGCCCCGCTGACGAGTCCAGAGAGTCCAGCTGTTCCCCCCACCGAGAGGTAGGTCAGCAATGGATCGAGCAAGACGCCTTCCCAGCCGTCGCCGGCTGCTGCAGGGCGCGGCCCTCGCCGCCGTCCCCTCCGCGCTCCTCCCCACCACCCGAGCGACCGCCCGGCCCCGCGCGGTCGACTACCCCCTCGCCGAGTGGGTTCCGGCCAGCACCTCCAACTACACGGCGGCCAACCGGCCGAGCACCTACCCGGTGGACTACGTGATCGTCCACGTCACCCAGGAGACCTACGCCGACACCCTGGCCATCTTCCAGAACCCGGCGAAGAAGGTGTCGGCGCACTATGTGGTGCGCTCCGAGGACGGCCATATCGCCCAGTGCGTGCGCGAGCGCAATGTCGCCTGGCACGCAGGCAACTGGGACTACAACACCCGCAGCATCGGCATCGAACACGAAGGGTGGGTGGACCAGCCCGAGTACTTCACCGACGCGATGTACGAGCAGTCCGCGCTGCTGACCTCGGCCATCTGCGACACGTACGGCATTCCCAAGAACCGCGACCACATCATCGGGCACGTCGAGGTGCCCGGCAGCGACCACACCGATCCGGGACCGTACTGGGACTGGCCGCGCTATATGGACCTGGTGAACTCTGTCTGACGTACGTCGGCTCAGGTTCCGATGCTTGTCGACGCAGGCTCGCGGGGCGACGATGGCTGCACCGCATCGCCGTCCCGGGAGGCCGACTTGACCGATCCATGGGTGGCTCTGGAGGCCGGCGCCGATCCCGCGGAGAGGGTGCGGGTGCTGCGCCGCGCGCACGAGAGATTCACCGAGGCGGGGACCGTCGCGCGACCGGTCCGTTCCGTGGTGGCCGACTCGTGGCGGCGTTCGGCGCGGGCGCGGGTCTGCCCCGAGGACACGGGTGCGGCGGTGGAACTGACCGACGGGGACCTCGGCTCGTATCGGGCGGAGCATCCGCTGGCCGGAGTGATGCCGCTGTTCCGCGAGCTGATGGGCACCTTCGCCATGGACGGTGAGCATCTGCTCGCCGTGTGCGACGCGCACGGCAGGCTGCTCTGGGTCGAGGGGCACTCCGCGACCCGGCAGAAGGCCGGGCGGATGAACTTCGTGCCCGGTGCGCGGTGGGCGGAGTCGGCCATGGGGACCAACGCTCCGGGCACGGCGGTGGCCGTGGACCGGCCGGTGCAGGTGTTCGCCGCGGAGCACTTCATCCGGCGCGTCCAGCCGTGGACGTGTGCGGCGGCTCCGGTGCACGATCCGCGCACCGGGCGGCTGCTCGGGGCAGTCGACATCACCGGGGGCGACGGTCTCGCGCATCCGCACAGCCTCGCCTTCGTCCAGGCCGTCGCGCGCGCCGCGGAGTCCCAACTGGCGCTGCTCGCACCGCCGGTGGACACGACGGACGCAGTGGAGCTCACCGCGCTCGGCCGCGATGAGGCCCTGCTTCTGACCGGGGGCCGCAAGGTGCGGCTGAGCCGCAGGCACAGCGAGATTCTCGTCCTGCTCGCCCGCCATCCGGAGGGGCTCACCGGTGACGAGCTGCTGTGCGCGCTGTACGAGGACGAGACGGTCACGCCGGTGACGCTGCGCGCCGAACTGGCCCGGCTGCGCCGTGTCCTTGGGCCGGAGTTGCTGAGGTCCCGCCCGTACCGACTCGGGGTGCCGGTGGAGTCCGACGTCGATGCCGTCGAGCGTCGGCTCGGCACGGGGGCGGTCACCGCGGCCGCCGCCGCGTACGCGGGGCCGCTACTGCCCGGCTCGCAGGCGCCTGCCGTGGCCATGCTTCGGCGCAGGCTCGCCGACCAACTACGCGCGGCGCTCATCGCGCGCCGCGACCCCGATCTCCTGTCCGACTGGGCGCACGCCCCGTGGGGCGAGAACGACCTGGCGGTGTGGCGCGCGCTGGCCCAGGTGCGGGCGACCCCACCGGTGCTTGCCCGCCTCGACGAACTCAACGCGGAGCTGACGGCCGCCGGGACGTAGCCGAGGCCAGAGGTCCGCAACGTACATGCAACGTCCGTTCTCCTAGCCTCCGGGCGAGAGCTGCCCAACGGCGGGCAGCCTTCCCCGGGAGGCCAGCCAAGATGACCCGTTACGCAGCGCCCGGCACCGAGGGCGCAGTCGTCTCCTACCAGGCCCGCTACGACCACTTCATCGGCGGTGAGTACGTACCGCCCGCCCGCGGCCAGTACTTCGAGAACCCGAGCCCGGTCAACGGGCAGCCCTTCACCGAGATCGCCCGCGGTACGGCCGAAGACGTGGAACGCGCCCTGGACGCGGCGCACGCAGCCGCCCCCGCCTGGGGCCGCACCTCCGCGACCGAACGCGCGGACGTCCTGCGGAAGATCGCCGACCGCATGGAGGCCAACCTCGAACAGCTCGCAGTGGCCGAGAGCTGGGAGAACGGCAAGCCGATCCGCGAGACTCTGGCCGCCGACATCCCGCTCGCCATCGACCACTTCCGTTACTTCGCCGGCGTGATGCGCGCGCAGGAGGGGTCGCTGAGCGAGATCGACGAGGACACCATCGCGTACCACTTCCACGAGCCGCTGGGCGTCGTCGCGCAGATCATCCCGTGGAACTTCCCTATCCTGATGGCGACTTGGAAGCTCGCCCCAGCGCTCGCCGCGGGCAACGCGGTCGTGCTCAAGCCCGCTGAGCAGACCCCTGCCTCGATCCACTACTGGCTGAGCCTGGTGTCCGATCTGCTGCCGCCGGGTGTCGTCAACATCGTCAATGGTTTCGGAGTCGAGGCGGGCAAGCCCCTCGCCTCCAGCGCGCGCGTCGCGAAGGTCGCCTTCACCGGTGAGACCACGACGGGCCGGCTGATCATGCAGTACGCCTCGGAGAACATCAAGCCGGTGACGCTGGAGCTCGGCGGCAAGTCGCCGAACATCTTCTTCGACGACGTGTGGGCGGCCAACGACGAGTTCCGTGACAAGGCGCTCGAGGGCTTCACGATGTTCGCCCTCAACAACGGCGAGGTCTGCACCTGCCCGTCGCGCGCGCTCGTCCAGCGCGGTCACTACAGCGAGTTCATGGAAGCGGCGATCGCGCGCACGGAGCAGATCGTGGCGGGCCACCCGCTGGACACCGACACGATGATCGGCGCCCAGGCGTCCAACGACCAGCTGGAGAAGATCCTCTCCTACCTGGACATCGGCCAGCAGGAGGGCGCCAAGATTCTGACGGGTGGTCAGCGCATCACGTACGACGGCGAGTTGGACGGTGGTTACTACGTCCAGCCGACGATCTTCGAGGGCGACAACCGCATGCGGATCTTCCAGGAGGAGATCTTCGGCCCGGTCGTCTCGGTCGCGTCGTTCAACGACTTCGACGACGCGATCAAGACCGCCAACGACACGCTGTACGGCCTGGGCGCGGGCGTTTGGACCCGCGACATGAACACCGCCTACCGCGCGGGCCGCGCGATCCAGGCGGGCCGGGTCTGGACGAACTGCTACCACGCGTATCCCGCGCACGCGGCGTTCGGCGGTTACAAGCAGTCGGGGATCGGGCGCGAGACGCACAAGATGATGCTGGAGCACTACCAGCAGACGAAGAACCTTCTGGTGTCGTACTCGCCGAAGAAGCTGGGCTTCTTCTAGCCGCAGAAGGAAGGCGCCTGACCAGGGGTTTCCCCGTCAGGCGCCTTCCTTCCGCACTTCGGAGTCGCCAGTCAGAATATGAGGCTAATCCCGATATCTCCCGCCCCTCTCCCACCTCTGACCAGCTGTTCCGGGGCATTTCCGGGCCAAGGTCCTACCTGGGCGCGCCCTACGCGCCGCTCTCCGGCTCGTCCCACCGCCGCATCGACTTCTCAATCATCTCGTTCGCGTGGTTGCGCGCTTCGGCCAGGAACTTGGCGTAATACCGGAAGAGAACCTGGATGCTCTGTCCGGCCCTGCGCGCACACTCTGCGGGGTCGACGCCGGAGGCGAGCCAGAACGAGATACCCGCGTGGCGCAGGTCGTAGGGGCGCTTGGCCAGCACAAGGGCGTGCTCATCGAGGGTGAGCGTGGCCTCGCGAGCCCGTCCCCAAGTGATGCCGTAAGCCGCAGCCTCAATGTAGTTTCCCGCTGCGTTGCGAAACAGGCGTCCGTCCGGCGCGACACCGAATCGATCTATGTGCTCGCGCAGCATGCGGACGAGCACGGGCGGGATGGGTACCGGCCGCGTGGCCTTGGCAGCCCGCCGTTTCAATGAGTGGATCTCGTGCACGGCGCCGTCATTCGTCCACTCCTTGCCCGCCGCCACGACTCCACCCTTGAGATTGAGGAGACCCCACCCATCCGCCGGCAGACGGCACTGCGTCTTCTGCAGATGGATTATTTCAGCGGGGCGCATGGCTGCGTAGTACATGCAACCAAAGAATGCATACAGGTGCGGTCCACGACCGGGTAGCGCCTTAACCGCGGAAAGCAAGCGCGCCACCTGAGCTGGGTTTGGCACACAGTCTGGATCGACCTCATCAGCGACTGCTGGCGCAGACCACCGAAGACCGGTCAGCGGGTTACCGTTGAAGTACCCGCGTTCCACCGCAATGCCGAACACCTCGTTGACCGCAGCCTTCTTGCGCTTGACGGTGTTCGCAGCAGCAGCTGTCCCGTCGACCTTGCGGCACAGGGCGTCGAGACCCCGGCGCAGTACGTCAGGCTCCTGCAACTCACTGACCGCTAGCGAGTGACGCTGCAGCCAGTCGAGCGCGGCCTGCCACTCCTCAGGAGGGTCCGCCTTCCAGGCATTCTTATTGAACGCCCACGAGTACAGCGCTCGCCGTAGTTCGTCAGGTGCGCGGGCCACCATGTCAGGCTCAACGAATGCTGGCGTGATGGTCGCGAGGGCGTCAGCGAGTGTGCGGCGCGTGGTTCCCGGCGTGCGATCCCACCGCTGCTCGATGTACTCCCTCGCCAGGACATACCAAGTGGTGCGCCGCTTCAGGGCCCGCAGCTCGGAAGCTGGCAGACCAGTCCGGACGTCAAACGGCTCGCCGTCGCGCGCGGCGGTCATCAACTTGGCTCGTCGGCTGTCTGCAAGCCCCTTCGTGAGAAAGGACTCGGATTTCTCCCTGCCATTGACTGTCCAGCGAACCTCGAAGCCCTTGCGGCGGTCCGCACGCTCGCGGATCTCCCAGAACCGGACCTTGTAACTCATCGCCATTCAGGCGTATCCCTTTCACACGCCGCCCACCACGCATCGAGATCTCCGCGTCGGCAGCGAAGTTCACCATTCGGAAGTTTGATCATCCGGGGCGCCAACCCACGAGCACGCAAGCGGTAGAAAGCAGATGGGCTCATTCGGATCTCACCCAATACCTCGGAAAGTTTGAGTGCAGGAGGGCGAGCCATGTTTCCCCAAGAGTGTCGAAGATTGGCCAGACGCTGAGCGGTGTTAAGTAGGAAACCGCACTGAACGTTGGCACGATGACTGGTGCATCCGCGCAGCTCCACCGCCAGGTTGCGCCGCTGCGAACTCCTCAATCGTCGTCAGAAACGCCGGTTTGGCTAACCGGCGATCGTGGTCTATGTTGCGCGCCGCATCGCCAGAGTCCGGTCACTCCCGTGTTGGCTTCGGTTGGGAAGCCAACCGGTATGAGCGAGGGCTGGGGGTAGCGTCATCCGTGACGATCACCAGCAGACCGTCACCAGTGGGGCGGTCAAGATTTCGACTACGACCCGCGCAGGAACCCAATCGAAAGGGCCACCCGTCGAGTTGTAGATCCAGGGTGCGCCGCAAGTGTGCGAGGACCGCCCGGTCGCGCGATAGCCGCGTTGCAGCAGGCCCTCGCCGAACAGGCTGGCCGCGCAGACGCAGACACACAGCCAGTGGACACAGATCCGTAGTCACCCGCTGTCTGACCGGACCAAGCGCTCACTGCACCGAGTGCAAAGAGGAGAGGCGAAATGAAGCGGGCGGGTCGGATTGCGGATTCAGACAGACGGGCCTCCAAAGTAGAAGCTACGCTAGCGGGCCAAAAAAGCGCGGCGCATCATTCCGAGCGGTTTCGGAACCTTGATCGCAGCCGACCAGTAGCACCGTATGGCCTGGTGTTCTGCGGGACGCTGTACGTTGACATAGTCCTGGCGCAGCTATCCAGTCTTTCGGTGCTCTTTCTTGTCTGCCGTAGGCGAATGCCTCACAGTCGCAGGCGACACGGAACAGAACGAGAGCGAGGCTCAAGCAGCTTATCGAGCGACAGAGTCAAGCCCGATGTCTCGGAAACGAGTGACCACGGCCTGCGGACCAAACGCCGCCAGCGCCCACAGCGCGCCGAGCCGCCGGCTAGAGGCCCAGACGCCAGCGGCGACTGATGTTTCGCCACAATCAGACCAACGAGCGGACAGGCCAACAGTCGCATGACCAACCGCTTTTATTAGAAAGAGTTAGTCCGCGGTGCCCTCCGGATTCACCCGGCCAGTCTCCGACCGCAGCGGGCTCCCATCCTGGACGCGGAGTCATAATGGCGCCAGCGCATCTTCAGCTCATGGCGCGGACTACCAGATGCTGCGGGCAACAAGCCCCGCTATGCCACGGGCTACTGCATGGGCTGCCACTCCTGGCGCAGGATCGTGTGCACGACCGAGTCGCGCCATTGTCCTGCCTTCTGGATGTGCTCGCGGATCGTGTAGTCCTCACGCATTGCAGCCATGAGCATCGTCTTGGCGGAAGCGGAGTTGCGCGGGGAACGAGCACCCCAGATGCGGTGCAGCTCCAGCTCACCGAAACCGACTTCGAGCAGAAGCCGCACCGTTTCAACCCCGTAGCCGACACCCCACGCGTCCGGGCGCAGCGCGAATCCGATCGTCGCCCCTTGCTGCTGGTGAGGGTCAAGGGCAAGGCGGGCGAACCCGATCAGCCTGGCATTGTCCCGTTCGACGACGGCCAGCGCGTACTCGTCGCGCGGAGACTTGCCGGCGGCGGCAATCGAGCGGGCGACAATCTGTTCCACCTGGTCACGCGAGCGCGGCTCGAAGGACAGGTGCTCGGTCGCTTCCGCGCTGCCGTAGATCGAGTGAACCGCATCCACGTCGTCAACGGTGAGTTCGCGGAGCTCAAGTCGCGGGCTGCGGCGGCTGATCGGGTACATGCTGGCGGACTCTACCCGTGCTTAACGCGGCAGGGCAGGGCGCGCAGGTCGGTACATCTCGATCTCGGCGCGCAGATCGCGAGCTACGACAGCATCTCGGACAGGGCCGCGGGCCAGGGCGACGCGGACGCGGTCGGCCGAGACGACGATGCCGTTGTTGCGATGGCTGGGCGCAAGGTCCAGGACCGGACGGACAGCTTCGGCGGCGCCGTCGAGGTCGTCTCCGTAGAGGCGCACCAGGGCAAGGTTGCACTGGGCTCCGGCCTGGTCCCCGAAGGCCCAGTTTGGATCAGACGGGTTCCTGAATCCGCGGACGGCTTCCTCGGCGGCGGTGGCGACTCGGGCGTCGCCTTGCCCCAGAAGGACGGCAGCTTCAACGGCGTAGTACCGCTGCTTGACCTCGGGATAGGTGAAGAGCCCGCCAAGCGAGTCCAGTTCATCCGGCGCAATCTGTTCACGCAAGGTGTCTGCCCGCTGATTGGCTGCCCGGACGGTGTCCTCGTCGCCCAGCAGGGCCGCGGCACGGGCCTGCAGTCCGTATAGCCACGGTGCCACTGTGCCCCGCAGTGCCTCTGCCGTTGCTGCGCCTTGCTGCGAGTAGTGCAGGGCGTCCTCGGGCCGGTTGGCCCAGTAGGAGATGAGGGACTTC
Organism: Streptomyces sp. NPDC086554; assembly: GCF_040686095.1. NCBI lineage: Bacteria > Bacillati > Actinomycetota > Actinomycetes > Kitasatosporales > Streptomycetaceae > Streptomyces > Streptomyces sp. NPDC086554. The sequence goes on along the minus strand of NZ_JBFBJK010000018.1, from coordinate 31,437 downwards.
AGGCCGTCCGTCAAGGCAGTCAGGCCGGTGTGCTCGGCCTGACGGGCGAGGAAGTTCGCGGTGCGCGCCTGCATCAGCGCGGCCTTTGCATGGCCGATGTCATGCGACCCCTTGGCCATCATGAAGCTGAGCGCACTGGCCATGAACAGCAGATCGCGGGACTGCGAGGGCCTGGCGCGGCCGCCCTCCAGAAGCCGGAAAGCCTCCTCCTGGCTCAGTGCCAGGTCGTCCCAGAGTTCCGGCAGCGGGACCCTGGGGTAGGCCGCCGCGAGCCGGGCCACTTCGTCGCCCAGAAAGCCGATGGTGTCGTCGCCTACCTGCTCGCGTTCCGCCCCCATGGCGAAGTCCATTGCACGTCGTGCCGCCATTGCGCCCGTCCTTCTCATCTCGTGCAGATCCACGCCGGGTTCGGCATGGGCAGCGGCCGTACCGAGCCGCGAGACCGGGTCCTGGGCTCCCAAGTCTGGGGGTGCCGGCGTCCACAACTGCTTGATCGAGTAGCCGAGCAGGTACACCAATACGCGTCGCGCATCAACGTTCGGCTGTCGATCGCCGTAGTACCACCCCTGGAAGGTCCGCTTCGCCGGCTCCAGCGTCGCCAGAGATTCAGGTCCCTCAAGCTCGGCAAGCTCTCGTGCCGCCTGCTGGAATCGAGGCAGGAACACGTGATAGTCGTGCCACTCGCGCTCGTCGAACAGGTTCCGGAGCAGTGTGGGCATGGTGCTCCCCTTCTCCCTGACGTTCAGTACGTCGCTACGGCCGACCGTAGAGCGCCGCCTGCTTCAACTTGCCCCGAAACGACAGTACTTAGCGAACCTGACGTTGATCCGGCGAATGGGCGGCGAAAGTCCGGCATACGGCACCGTGATCCGGCGGAAGGCCGGCGTCGAAATGGGGCTAGGTATGACCGGGTTCCGCTTGCCAGGCTCATAGCGCTCCTCGCTGAGAGTGCACGGACGGCCACACAAGCGTCATCTGCATTGCCCCAGCAGGTTTCACAAGGACGACTTCCCCACACTGGCTGCCTGGGAGGCACACGATGACCCCCGCCGCATCAGTCACCATGGTCGCCGCAGACCTGCCGCAGCAGACCGGCCGCGGCTTCGCGGTGGCCTTCACCCCGGACAAGGCCCTCGTCAGGCACACGCGCCAGATCACCGCTGAACACTGGCGGCTGTGGCACGTGACCGGGCCGACCGCGGACAGCGTCGTGCTTACCGTCTCCGAACTCGTCACCAACGCCATCCAGCACGGCAACGGAGACCTTGACCTGAAGGTCTTCCACACCGACAACGAACTGCGGGTTGAAGTCACCGATGGCAATCCGGAAGCTGCGCAACTCAAGCCTGTGGACGCCGAAGCCGTCTCCGGCCGGGGCCTGTTCCTTGTCGCCGCCCTCGCTCGCGACTGGGGTGTGAATGTCGACGGGACGACGACGTGGGCCACGTTCCGCGTCCCTGCGGGGAGGCTGTGATGGTTGCCGTGCGTGTAGCCGCCGCGTTAGTGGACGAGCCCAGCCCTAACGCATGCGAGCCGATCGTGAGAGACCGCCCAAGCCCCGCCCCTGAGCCGTGGACGCCTCCACACGATGCCGACGAGCTCAGCGACATGCTGAATCGACTGAAAGGCTGGACTCCGTTCGATGTGAGCACACTCCTGGACGTCGTAGCCGACGCACTGGACGACTTACCGCCCACCGCGATGGACGTGCCGGACCTGTTGCACCGTCTGCACCACCATCTCGGCCAGCTCGCGAACATCTCGATCGCCAACGAAGCCAACAACAAGGATGCGGACGTAGCCCGCCTACTCCTGCGCGGGGAGACATTGCGGGCCACTCCCCCTCCAGCCGAGCCTGCCGAGGCCCTGGGGCACCTGCGCCAGGTCGGTTGGGTCGTCAACGAACTCGTCGAGCGGCTCGTCGAGACCCAGTACATGAAGGGAACGGAATGAGCACGGCTATGGCGTCCCGCCCCGCGCCGCCCCATGCGCGGCTTTTGCCCGCACGAGACGCGTTCGACTACGACCACTTTCGCGAGCGCCTGGCCGACCCCGCTCTTGCCGACGCCGGCGTCGCGGTCGCACTTTTCCGTATTCCGCTGCTGGCTGTCCCCGTGGGCGGCGACCGGCGGGGCGGATATTCGAGCTTCGGGCAGCTCGTGGACGCGGTTCAGGCCCGCACGCTTCTCAGCGCCGTTCCCGGTTTCCCGGACCTGCGGATCCGCTGGTCGCCGTATAGCAACACCTGCCACACCGTCGAGTGGGGCGAACCAAGTCCTCCATGGTGGGCGGACAACGAGGTCATGGGCCGCTTCTACGGTTACAGCGCCCACGCCATCGCTGCCTTCGTACAGGGCCGCTCCCAGATCCCTTCAGCGTTCTCCGGACCGTGTTTCCTCACGGCCCAGCGTGCCCGGCAAGGAGGAGAGCAGTGACCACGACGACAGTCGCCAGGATCATCCTCGCCCCGCGGGAGCAGCAGGTCCTCGAAGGGCTGGCCGACGGGAGCACGCTCGCCGTGGTCGCGCTGACCCTGAAGATCCGCGAGGTCACGGCGGCGGGCTACCTCAAGCTCGCCAAGCGCAAGTTGCATGGCGTGAGCGAGAATGCCGCCGCGCTCGCCGTCGGCTACACCGTGCATGCCATCGCCCGGCCGGAGCTGCTGGACCCCGAGCATCTGTTCCTGCCCCTTGAACAGCGTCAACTCGTGCCGTTCGTCGCGCGGGGCATGCATTCCGCGCAGATGGCGACCGACCTGAAACGGCCTGCCGACGTCGTCCGCCGCGACGGCCGCAACCTCATGACGAACCTCGGTGCCAGGAACCCGGCCCACGTCGTCACGCGCGCCTGGCAGTACCAGATCTTGACGGCAGATCAGGTGATCTCATGGCTGCGCTGACTGCACGAGGCGATGGATCGCTTGTAGCTCTCCGGCGTGCTGCGTTCGGCTACCTCTGCGGTGGTGAAGAGTCCGATCTGATGGTGTTCGTGGCGGACCACCGGAATCGTTTCCGGCATGAGGGCCGTGCCCCGGTAGGTGATGATCACGATGCGGCATTGGGGCCTGGCCTGCGGGAGCGGTTGGTAGATCCAGACGTCCAGGAGCGGTTCCGCCTTGACGATCCAGCTGGACTCTTCCTGCAGTTCGCGCTCGAGGCGCCCGACAGCCGGGCCTATGACCAGGGTCGGTGTCGGGCGAAGCGTGTGCGGGTAATCCCTTCTACTTTCGCCGAGTTCCTCCTCATACGAACCGGCTCGACGAAGGAAGACAAGAACAGCGAGGGCGGTATCCGAGACCACTTTGCAACCGAACCTCGACGGCCGCTTGGCCCAGCGGCGCGTAGCCACCTCCTCCGTACGTCGGTCTGGCTAGCTTCACCGAGGGCAGACAGCCGGCGCGCTTGCAAGACCGCGCAGACACCACAGAAGGAAGCCCAGTGACCGATGTGACGACCGCACATTCCAGCGAGGCCACGCGCCTGCGCCACAAGACCATCGACCAGTTGCGGGACGAACGCTGGATCGCCACGGCCGCGGTCGAGGCGGCCATGAAGAAGGTGCCCCGCGACCGGTTCACCCCGCCCGGCACGCCATTGGAGGAGGTCTACGCCCCCTACGACGCTGTGATCACCAAGACCGACGAACACGGGGTCCAGATCAGCAGCGTCTCCGCCCCGCAGATCCAGGCCATCCAACTGGAGCAGGCCCAGATCAAGCCAGGCATGCGGGTCCTGGAGATCGGCTCGGGCGGTCTCAATGCCGCCTACCTTGCCGAGATGGTTGGGCCGGACGGTCAGGTAACCACGGTCGACATTGACGGAGAGGTCACCGAACGCGCCGCACGGCTCCTCGCCGAGAACGATTACGACCAGGTGCGGGTGGTCACCGCGGATGCCGCCGAGCCGATCCCCGACCTCGGCGAAGTGGACATCATCCTCGTCACGGTGGGGGCCTGGGACATCCCGCCTGCCTGGACCAATCAGCTCAAGCCCGGTGGCCGTCTCGTCGTGCCCCTTCGAATGCGCGGCCTGACCCGCTCCGTCGCCTTCACCCGCGTTGAGGACCACCTGGAATCGGAGTCCGCGAAAGTCTGCGGGTTCGTTCCCATGCAGGGTGCGACCGAGCACGACGAGCAACTCCTGCTGGTCAACGGGACGCCCGAGGTCGCTTTGCGCTTCGACGACGGGCTGCCCGCCGAGCCCAGCAAGCTCGACAACGCCGTCACGACGCCGCGCCACGAACTGTGGACCGGCGTCACCATCGGCCTGCGGGAACTGCTCGACACCCTGCAGATGCACCTGGCGATCAGCGTTCCGGGCTTTTGCACCATGGCCGTCGATGAGGACCTGGACACCGGGCTGGTCGCCCCGGTGAACAAGCGCTACGCCCTCGCCGCCGTCGAAGACGACACCTTCGCCTACCTCGTCACCCGCCGCACCGAGGACAACAAACACGTCGAGTACGGCGTGCACGCCCTGGGCCCCAACGCCGAGCAGTTCGCCGCCAAGATCGCCGACGTCCTGCGCGGCTGGGAAGCCCACCGGCGCGGCGGCCCCAGCCCGAGCATCCGGGCCTATCCGGCCGGCACCCCCGATGACCAGATCCCGGCGGACCGTGTCATCGACAAGGTCCACAGCCGGATCGCCCTCTCGTGGCCCGTGGCCTAACCCGCCGCGAGCCAGGCCTGTCAGACACCACCCGTCAATCAGGAGGATCAAGATGAGCCCTACCGCTGCAGTTCTGGAAGCACCTCAGACCGCCCTCGGCGAGGAGGACGACTTCGCCCCGCTGAACGTCAAGGTGGTCGTCGCCGCCCACCCCATCGGAAAGCTGATGTGCTCCACGGGCGACGGGTGCGGCAACACCTGCGCCGGCAACGCATCGTCCTGCTCCAGTTTCATCGAGGACCCGGCCTGACCCGACCCACTACCGGTCAAGCGGGGGCGCCTAGCAGCACTGTTCGGCGCCCCCGCGCCTCGCGCCCTGCTACCTTTCGCCGGAAGGACCGAGCCCCCATGGCTGACGCCATCAGGTACCAGTGGACAGGCGCAGCCATACTTCGCGCCACCACCGACCCAAGCCCTGCCGACATCCCCCAGGGCCTCGACCTGGACGACGCGGCGAGCACCCGCGCGTGGCTCGTGCGAATCTGGCAGCGGCCCGACGTACGCAACGCTCTGGCCACCGCCAGCCCCGTTCTCTGCGAGACGGTCGAGAGCACCATTCACGGCACTCCCCGCTCGCCCCGACAGGTGCGTCGATCTGCCCTGTCCGTCGTCTCCTATCTCCTGCGCTGGCAGCAACGCCCCACGCCCTTCGGCTTGTTCGCCGGCGCCGCCCCGCTCTCGATCGGCCTGACACCGCGGGTGCGCTGGGACCGTGACCACCTCGTTCGACTACGCGCCGACGGCGAATGGATCAACGACGTCATCGGGCAACTGGAGAAACACGCCGAACTCCTCGAGCGCCTGCCCATCGTCGCCAACAACACCGCCTACTTCCGCGGTGACCGTCTCGTCGCGCCCGGCGCGCCCGCCGATGGTCACGCCCGTCTGATGGCGCCCGTCGAGATCTCCGTGCAGTGCACCCGGCCGGTGAGAGCGGCGATGCACGCCGCCCAGAGCCCGATCCGCTACCAGGATCTGCGCGATCATCTGACGGTCCTGTTCCCGCTCGGAGCCGGCGGGAAGATCGACGCGGTCTTGCGCGAACTGCTCACGCAGAACCTCCTCATCACCAGCCTGCGCCCGCCCATGACGACCGTCGACGCACTTGACCTGGTGTGCGCTGAGCTGAAGAAGGCCGACGCGCACTCGCTGCCGGACGTCGGGGCCTACGCCCGCAGCCTGTATGACCTGCGCGACGCCCTGGCCTCCCACGACAAGTCGGGCGCCTCTACCGACCTCCATGCGCTCACCACCCGCATGGCCACCTGCTCAACCATCACACCCGGGCCCGTTCTCGTGGACACCATCCTGAACGGGGCAGTTCAGCTGCCCAGCCACGTCGTCACAGAAGCACAGAACGCCGTCGCCGTCATGCACCGCCTGAGCCCCCTGCCTTACGGATACCACCACTGGCGGGACTACCACCGCCGCTTCCGCGCCCAATACGGAGTCGGCGCGATGGTCCCCATTCTGGACCTCGTAGCCGACAGCGGCCTGGGCTTGCCCGCCGGATACACGGGCTCCGAGCGCCGCAAAGCCCCCACCCTGCTCACCGACCGCGACGCCGTCATCCTCAAGCTCCTCCAACAGACCGGCCCCGGTGACCTCGTCCTCGACGAAGCCACGATCACCGAACTGGTCGAGGCCGCCGGCATCGAGGAACCGCTGTACGCAGACCGCTGCGAAGTCGGCTTCGAGGTCCACGCTCAGTCCACGCAGGATCTGGCCCAGGGCGAGTACAGCCTCGAAATCACCAGCGTCCCCCGCCCCGGGAGCAGCATGCTCGGGCGCTTCGCCCACCTGCTGCCCGCCGACCAGCAGCACCCGATCGCCGACTCCTACATGCCCCGGCCCGACTCTCTGACCGCGCAGCTCTCCTTCACCCCACGCCGTCGCCGCAACGAGAACGTCGCCCGCGTCCCCCAACTCCTGCCCTACGTGATCCCACTCGCCGAGCACCCCGTCGAAGGTGCTGCTGCGATCGCACTGGACGACATCGGCGTGACTGCCGATGCCCGCAGGCTCCATCTCGTGCAGCTCTCCACCGGCCGCCCGATCGACGCGCGCGTGCTCCACGCCCTGGAGGCCGGGATTCAAACTCCTCCCCTGGCCCGGTTTCTGTCGGAGGTAGCAGGCGCCCGGAACTCGGTCTACAAGTCCTTCGACTTCGGCGCCGCCTCCCGCCTGCCGTACCTGCCCTGCGTCCGCTACGGCCGCACCACCCTGGCCCCAGCCCGCTGGCTTCTCGACAACCGAGACATGCCCGGACGCACCGCATCGCACCACGCCTGGGAGAAGGCGTTCGAAGCCTGGCGGAAGCGCATGAACGTCTCCCGCTACGTCTGCCTGATGGAATACGACCAACGTCTCCCTCTCGACCTCGACCACCCCATGCACCGCCGTTTGATGCGTTCGCAGATGTATGAGAGGCCTGGTCTGGAACTTCGTCAGGCCGTCGGCCCCGACGCCCACGGCTGGGTCGGCCGAGCACACGACGTCGTGCTTCCGTTCGTACGCTCCACCCCCGCCAACCCGTCATTGCCGGTGCTCCGGCGCCATCAGGACATCCAGTCGCCCATCGAGCTTCCTGGCGCGGGCTCGGTGCTCCAGATGCACCTGCACGGACACCCCGACCGGTTCGACGAGACCCTGGACTGTCACCTCCCGAGACTGCTAGCCGCACTCGAACAAGAGCCCACGTGGTGGTTCACCCGCCACCGGCAACTCGCCCGCCCCGAGACCGGACAGCACCTCGCGCTGAACCTGCACATCACGCCGACCGCATACGCTGCGGTGGCAGCCGCGGTGAACCGGTGGGCGGCCGAACTGCATCACCAACGTCTCCTTGCCCGCATCACCCTGGAGCCGTACCGGCCCCAGACCGGGCGCTACGGCGCGCGTGCTGCCATGGACGCCGCGCATGACGTCTTCGCCGCCGACTCCGCGGCAGCCCTGGCACAGATCCGCCTCGCCTCCCGCATGCCCATCGCGCCCCAGGCGGTCACGGCCGCGAGCCTGGTCGACCTCGCTGCTCATCTTTTGCCCTCCGCCGAGGACGCGTGGCGGTGGCTGATCGAGAACACCCCTGCCCATGGGCGCCCCGAGCGGGCCCACCGCGCCGAAGCGCTCCAGCTCTACGCAGCTCAAGGAGGTGCCGACCTCGCCGCCGCGTGGGCGGAACGCGGCTACGCACTTGCCCGGTACCGGCAGGCCCTCAGCGCGGAGCAGCATGACCCAGGCGCTGTGCTGCGCTCTCTGCTGCACCAGCACCATGTGCGAGCCCTCGGCGTCGATGCCGCCGGCGAAGCCGCCACCTTGCACCTGGCCCGCACCGTGGCCTTACGCCACCAGCCGATCAAGGCGACTCGATGACCGGCTCGACGGAGCAAGCCCAGGCACTCGTCCATGAGTTCGCCGCCGCACTGGCACAGCCCTTCGCATCTTCGAGGGATGAGCCGTGGGCTGGGCAGTCGCTGGCCACCGGCGCGGCCGGCATCGCGCTGTTCCACATCGAGCAGGCAGCCACCGGTCAGGCAACGTGGCACCGCGCCCACCGCTGGATCGGCCAAGCCGCCGCCGGAGACATCACCGCCACTGACAGCACGGGCCTCTACCTCGGCGCCCCGGCCGTTGCCTACGTCCTGCGCGCGGCCCCCGTCTCCGTGCAGCATCTCTACCGCGATGCGGGCGCCGCCCTGCACGGCCACGTCGTGAACGTGACCCACCGCCGTGTCGATGCTGCTCTCGCCCGCATGTACCGGGGCGCACACGCCACCTTCGCCGAGTACGACACCCTCTACGGACTCACCGGAATCGGCGCCTACCTACTGCGCACCGCCCCCCCCACGACAGCGCCATGGAGAGGGTCCTGCGCTACTTGATCTCGCTGACCCACCCGCTCGACAGCGCCGGCCTGCCCACTCCCGGATGGTGGGTCGACCATGACACGAGACGTACGAACAGACTGCCTGGCGGTCACGGCAATCTCGGCGTCGCCCACGGCATTCCCGGACCGCTCATGCTCCTTGCCCAAGCCCTCCGCTGCGGCATCCAGGTCGAGGGCCAGGTCGAAGCAATCCGAACCATCTGCGCCCACCTCGACATTTGGCGCCAGGAGAGCGACACGGGCCCGTGGTGGCCCGAACACGTCACGCTGGCCGACCTCAAGTCCGGCCGCCCTCATCACCGGCATCCCGGACGGCCGAGCTGGTGCTACGGCACGCCCGGTATCGCGCGGGCCGGGCAGCTAGCCGGAATTGCCTTGAACGACCAGACCCTCCAGAGCGCCTACGAAGATGCCCTTCAACAGTGTCTCAACGACCCTACGCAGCTTGCCAAAATCACCGACACCAGCCTGTGCCACGGCTGGGCAGGCGTTTACCAAACGGCCTTCCGGGCAGCCCGCGACGCTCGCACGCCTCACCTCAGTTCTCTGCTCCCGGTTCTCCGCAAGAACCTGATCGCACGTGCCCGCCCGGCTTCGGCCGAAGGGCCGGGCTTCCTGGAGGGAGACGCCGGCTGCGCCCTCGCTCTCGTCACTGCCTCCACCGACCGTGTGCCGACCACTGGATGGGACGCATGTCTGATGATCAACTGACCGCTGTCGCCTGGCCACCCGCCCCCAGCCCCGTCGGCCGCGCGGTCCTCGACGTACTAGCCGGGCAGCCGATCCACGATGTCGCTCGCAAGAGCGGCATGGAGCCAGTTGCACTGGCCGACGCGATCGAGGTCTTCAAGCAAGCAGGGACCGAAGCCCTCGCCCGCCACGAGTTGCGGGACAACTGGTCCCAGTTCTACATGGAGTTCTCAGACTGGGCCGACGCGGACCGAACGGCGGCCGCTCTCCTCGCACCCGTGCTGGAAAGCCTCAAGGACCGCGGAGAACTATCGCTGTGGTGGTTCATCCGCAAACACCCCTGCTGGAGACTGCGCCTCGACGGCGGCCCCGGCTCCCCGGCCTGCACCGAACTCTCGGACCACCTGGACGAACTGGTCAAAGACGGTCAGCTCCGGCGGTGGTGGCCTGGGGCCTACGAGCCGGAAACAGCAGCCTTCGGCGGCGCGGTGGGCATGCTCAACGCGCACATCCTCTTCTCTGCCGACAGCCACCACATTCTGACCCGGAAGGGCCAAGGCGACGTCCCACTCGGCCGCCGTGAACTCTCTGTCGTCCTATGTACGGTCATGCTGCGGGCCGCAGGACTGGAGTGGCAGGAGCAGGGCGACGTCTGGGACCGGGTGATCAACGAGGAGCATCGCTCCTCCACCGGGAAAGTCATCGAAGATCGCCTTGGGGGAATGACCCGGCAGATCCGTCAGCTCCTCGTCAGCGACACCAGTCCCGATGGGCCACTGTTCGGGCCGCATTGCGCGCTACACCCCGTCGCTAGCTGGGCCGTGGCCTTTCGCCGCGCAGGCGACGCGCTCAAGGAAGCGGTTGCCTCCGACGGCCTCGACCGCGGGCTGCGGCGAGTTCTGGCCTACCACGTCATCTTTCACTGGAACCGACTCGGTCTCTCCCTCGGCGCTCAAAGCGCCCTCGCGCTCGCTGCCCGGACGGCGATCCTCGACCCGCCCCCGGATGCGGTCTCATGGAGTGATGCAAACTCCCCCCACGGGCGACAGGGGGTGGTGTGAATGGGCAATCCGCTGGCCACGCGACAACGACACCTGCCACACCCACGACCGACCTCCTCGCTCGCCTACGCTCCCGGCATGCGCCGCCTCTCGACGATTTCCCTTCGCGAAAACGTCACGTGGTGCGCGTCTGCATCGACCGCAATACCGGCAGGCCATCGGTTCAAAACTCATCGCTACATCCTGCGCGTGGGCGGCTTGATCCGTGTGGCCCATTCCAGCGACCTGCTCGGTTCAGCCGTGAGGGGCCCTACCGGTACGGCGCCCGCCCCTTGCTGGAGGCCCGGCCAGCATGTTGAACAACGCCTCACCGACGCGCTGCCTGGCCGTCGGCGCCGGCCACGTAAGCCTTCGCCGACGGGCGGCGACCGACATCCCGGACAGCCCGTGGTCACTTGGCCCAGCCGAGGCAATAGTCGACCTCAGGGAACAGCCACATCGCCAGCAGGAAGTAGACCGCGACCCGCGACGGTGGAAAACGCCGTCGCCGCTGTACAGCTCTCGCCTTCGCAAGGGCCGGGTCCGCCAGCTCGAATGGCACGACCGCCGTCAGCTCTCCTGGATGTCCCGGAGCGCACCGGCTCCCAGCCCACTATTGGGGCGTACGGATGATGGTCGTCAGCGGGCGGCAGGACACAACGCGTAGGCGGCGGAGCTCGTCGGATGCAAACCGTCTTGGTCAACTGCCTGTATCAACGAGCTTCGTTGCCTTACCTGGCGGCGATGCCGACAGGCATGAGGCTTCTCGCGGCATCCGAAGCCGATCAAGCTGGCGTGTAACGAGCGAAGAATTCGATCTCTGCCTCCGAGATGCGTCGCGGACGGCCTGTGTCCAGGTTGTACGCGGCCAACTTGGTCGTGGCCTCGGCGTAGGTGCGTTCGGGGTCCTGGATCATGTAACCAAGCTCGAGGCGCGCCCCACGGCAGCTGACGACCCATACAGTCACATCGACCGGCTCATTTCGGTATACAAGAGGAGCCCGGTAATCGACGATGGACTGGCTGACATCGAAGGCGTGTTGATGGCGTTCGGCTTCATCAGCGGCCAGCATGGCATGGAACATCCGCGTCCGTGCTTCCTCCATGAACCGGAGGAACAGCGCATTGTTCACGTGGCCGTACGCATCGGCATCGGCCCAACGCAGAGGGCATGGGTAGGTGTAACTGGGCACGCGAGACTTCTTTCTGAGGAAGTGCGGCTGGACTGTGTAGGGCTCGGCCGTGACCATGCCTGCTATTCGAAACCTGCTGGCTGCCGAGACCATGCCTAGGCGATCTCGCCCGGGGAGGTCGGTGGTACGCCGTCGACCCCAGGCAACTCCTCCAAGATCTCCCGGAGCAGACGCTGTTCCGCGTCACGCTCATCGAGCAGCTCCTCGATGCGTGTGGCGGCGGCCTTGGGGGCCTCGGGCAGCCCGACGCGAACGCCTCCTGGCCGCCTGCCGCGACGAGCGCTCCCTGCTCGCGGCCGAACCCATGCGCTACCTGCACGCCCTGAACACCGTCGGCGAGCCCGACTGGGTCGCCATGGAGGAAGTGCCGGACGTCCTGCCGCTGTGGAAGCAGTACGCGGCCATCCTGCGCGGATGGGGGTTCTCCGTCTGGTACGGGACCCTCAACGCCGCCGACTTCGGCGTTCCGCAGACCAGGAGGCGGGCGATCCTCCTCGCCTCCCGCGTCCGCACGGCGCAGCCTCCTGCTCCCACGCACGCTCAAGTAGCTGAACCAGAATCACTGTTCGGCCCAGGCCGCACTCGCTGGGTCAGCATGGCCGAGGCGCTGGGGTGGGGCGCGACCGACCGCCCCGTCCCCACCGTCTGCGCCGGCGGCGGCCCCGGCGGCGGACCCGAACCCTTCCCTTCCGGCTCCCGCAAGGCACTGTCCGACGCCCGGGAGCGCGGCACCTGGACGCCCCGGACGGACGGTCTGGTCCCAAAGTCCCGCCGCGAAGGCGCAGGATGGACGGCACGGCACGGCACCCTCGAGAACCGGGCCGCCAACGCTCCGGCGCCGACGACCACCGCAGAAACGCACCACTGGTCCTGGTCCCTGCGCAGCAACAACCAGGCCAACGCCACCATCCGCTCCATCCAGGAACCGGCGGGCACCCTCTTCTTCGGGCACCGTGCGAACGAGTGCACCTGGGTCGCCGAACCGGCCACCACTCCGGCACAGGATGCGGACGCCCCCGCTGCGCCAGAGCCGATCCGGATCACCGCTCGCGAGGCCGGCCTCCTGCAGACGTTCCCCGCCGACTACCCCTGGGCCGGCAACAAAGGCCAGCAGTTCTCCCAAATCGGCAACGCCGTACCCCCATTGCTGGCAGGCCACCTCCTCGCCCCACACCTCGGCGTCACTCTCGACCCCAACGACTTCACCCTCGCCGCCTGATGCCCACCATCCCCGAACCCGACGAAGACGAGCACGACGCCATCGCACCGCCGCAGCCGGTGTTCCACGTCGAGCAGGCCCTCCTCGGCGCCCTCCTCCTCGAACCGCACCGCCTCGGCGACGTGACCGGCATCGCCGCCGACTCCTTCTCCACCGCCGCGCACGCCGCCCTCTACGACGCGATCAGCACCCTGCCGCCGCCCAACCCCGCCGAGCACGCCCAGAACGCCAAGTGGCTCGACCAAGTGCTCACCAAGGGACGCGACCAGACACGCGGACTGACCGCCTCGTACCTCCACACTCTGATCCAGGTCTGCCCATGGCCACAGCACGCACCCGCCTACGCACGCATGGTCGAGGCCGAACACGCCCGCCGCCGCTTGCAAACGGCCGCCGAACACCTCCTCCAGACGGTCCACGACGCCACCCTCCCGCACCCCGTCCAGACGGTGCTCGCGGAAGCCGACGCACTCGGCGCGGTCGTGGACGACGTCGCGAGCCGCTTCCCGCCACGTGCCGGAGCCCTTCCCCGCACCACGGCACCGCCGCCGCCCGTCGCGCCCGACCCCAGGGAAGCAGTCGAGGAGGAGCAGCTCCTGCTCGCCACCGCCACTGCCCACCCTGCCGACATCGGCTCCGTCCGGTGGCTGCTCCCCGATGACCTCACCCTGCCCATGCACGCTGGCCTGTGGCAGTGCCTGACCGCCCTCACCCGCCGCCGCGAGTCCGTCGACCCCGTCACCGTCCTGTGGGAGGCCCAGCAGCGCGGTCTGCTCGACGACGGAAGCGAACCTGGCGACGTGCTCCGCCTGCTGGCCGAACCGGCCGGATCCCTGGAGTACTGGGCCGAGCGCGCCCTGCAGCGATCTCTCCTGGTCACCGCCGATCAGGCTGGCCAGCGCATCCAGGCATACGCCGGCGACCCGGCGAACACCCCCTTCCAGCTCGTCGTCGGCGCCCGCCGCTCCCTCGCCGGCATCGCCGCAATCCGCACCCGCTGGCAGCACGCCACCAGACCGGCCCCGCCGCAGCAGCCGCGATCAGCGCCCCCCACCCGCGCTGGCCCACCGACCACCACCGCCGCGCACACCGCACGCGCCACGCGAGCAGCCCGATAGCACCCCACATCTGCCGGTGGCCGGACCCGAAGACCCGGCCACCGGCAGAAGAGACGAGCCTCCACGTGACTCCCGCCATCGACGCCCACGTCCGCCTCGACACCCACCCCACTCACTCCAGCGCCGTGCAGGCCGTCCTCACCGGCAGCCAGGCCCGCATCGCTCTCCTGGCCCTGGAGGCCGCCGACTGGAGCGTCGCCGCCACCAACGTCCTCATCCTGGCCCGCATCGATCACGAGGAGCCCTACTGGGCCAACCATGCAGCGATGCAACTGATGGCGGAGGGCATCACCGTCGAGATCTCCCCTCGCCTCCAGGAGGCCATCGACGAGGAGTGGACCTGGGCGAACTATCCGATGCCGTGGTGCACCCGCAGCGAGATCCGCGACGTCTCCCAGCAGGCGCAGAAGATCCACGATGACATCCGCCACGGCCACCTCCTGATCCACGCCCACGCCCGCGACGGCCACACCACCGTCGCGGTCGGCACCTACCTCCACCGAGGCGGCAAGTCCGTCTACCTCCATGGCGAGAACCACCTGCGCCAAATCGCCGACACCTTCGACACACCCGCGGAAGCGCTGGTGGCCTTCGAGAAAGTCCATGCCGCCGAGATGCACCCCGGACCAGCGCCCCTGACCGACACCGAACGCGCCGCCATCGAAGCGCGGTCCGTCTTCGACGTCACCACAGCCAAGTCCGGACCTTCCCACCCGGAGCCGGAGACCGTCCCCGTCTACCTGGCCGACGCCGGGGACCATGACGCCCTACTCGACGAATTTCTAACTACGCACGGCGAGTTCGAGCGGTGGCGCACCTGGTCGGATGACACGACACACGCCATCCACGAATCGCAAACCCTGCGCATCGAGCGCGTCCACGAAACTCAGGCCCGCGAAACCGCCTGGACCGTGGCCGCCTACGAGACACCCGTCTCCGACCGCATGTGGGTCCTCACCGCAACCAGCGCCACCCCAGCCGCGGTGCTGCAGGATCTCCTGATCCACCTCGCCGACGGCGACGGCTGGGATACGGCCATTGGCGCCCCGGTGGACGAGAAGACGGTCACCGCAGCCACTCAGCCGCTCACGGAGGCCGGATGGAAGCATGCCTTGAACGGGCACGGGATCCGATGGACGTCTCCCGACGAGGAAGCAGGCGTTCAGTTTGACCCCCTGACTACCCAGAACCCCCAGAACCCAGCCACCTGGACCATCTGGGCCGGTCCCGGTCCGGACCAGCCCACCTGGGCCATCACCGCGTCCCCGCACACCCCGAGTTCACTGCTGACGGCTCTCTCCGAGACCCTCGCCCACCAGACCTGCACACGCCAGGCCCAGCCGGGTCGCGAGCACAAGGACCGCCTCGCCGCCAATGCGGCAGCAACTCCGGTGGTCACCGCCAGTCGCCCCAGCAGCCGTTCGCGCTGATCGTCGGCCTGCACGAGCGGGGCAACATAGCGCGGGATCGCCGGTTGGCCAAACCGGCGATCCCGCGGACCATAGATAGTCCACCGCCACTCCCTGCCCGGACGTCGAAAGGACCCGCCCACGACCGCAGACCCGACACGAAGCGCACCCCGCCACGAGTCGGGCGGCGCCATCCGATCACGCCGCCGCGTAGCTCGCCCGGAACAGATCCTGCGCCCGCTCCACGTCCCTCGGCGTACGGAGCTGGACCTCCAGGTCACCCGTCCCGTGGTGACCCAGGCCGGACACATCCCGGGTGAAGCCAGGAACGAGGTCGACGTCCTTCGGGTTGACCTTCAGGTAGACCAGCAGCTTGGTCCGCTGCGGCGGGCACAGGCAGGCGAAGTTCCGCAGGCGCTGGTACGCCCGGTACTGCTTGCGCTCCACACGGTTCACACCGTCACCGAGCCCGAGCAGGACCTCATCCACCGCGCCCGCCAGCTCCATCATGACTGCGCCCTGGACGTCCGCCGCTGCCTGGGCAACAGACTGGCGCCGTGCACGGCGGGAGACCTGCATGCCGCCGCTCACGGAGGCCACGGTCTCAAGGCCGAGCATGTCGCTGCCGAAGAGTCGGTAGCGGACCAGGTCGATCGAGCGCCGGTGCTCGCGCACGGCGTGCACGTCGTAGCGGGTGAAGTCGCCGGCGATGCAGATGAGGCGCGGGCCGCTCCACAGGACCTGGGACGCGGCCGTCACCCCGAGCCGGTCGCGGACCAGGTGCTCAAACTCGGCGCGGTGGTCCATCAGCCAGGCCAGGTAGAACAGGCCCTGGTTGATCACGCCAGCATCCGTGCCGCGCTTGTACTCGACGATGACCGGCGAGCCGTTCTCGTCCAGCCCGAGAGAGTCAATCCGGCCCCCGTGCAGCGGTCTGGTGCTGTACTCGCTCGCCAGGAACCGGACGCCCAGCAGCGTCTCCATGTGCGTCTCTACGAGACCCTGCACATCGGCTTCGATCTCAGCAAGACGCGGCATGACCTCCGTCATGCCGCTATTGGTCGTGTCCGTGCAGAACAGCTTCAGGCCCGACACCTTCCCTTCCTCGGCTCGGAGATCACCAACGCCGACAGGGGCGGGATTGTTTCCACGAGAGGCTTCGGAGGCGTGAAGATAACGTGAGACCCGACGTACAGCCTGATCGGGGAGCGCTGACGTCCCCCGATCACTGGGAACCCACGATTCCCCCATGCGTCCCGCGCGACCTGGGGGTCGGCCGGCGGGCGTCGGACACCGCTGGTGATGCCCTGGATCATCGTCGTGGGCGCCGGCATATCGGCCTACGCCGACTCCCTGCTGTGATGCTGGTGGGGCAGACGCTGCAGGGCATCGGTGTCGGCACTCTGCCGGTCGCGTTCGCGCTGGTTCGCGAGTACGTGCAGGACCGGATGGCGCTCGCCGTCGGGCTGGTCACGGGTCCCTTCATCGCCGGCACTCGGAATCGTGGTCGCGGGGCCGCTCGCGGACGCCACATCACGCCGTTGGGTCGGAACGCAGGCTTGAGCGATGGTGCGTCACTCGGTGCGCCGACCCGTCACCGTTCCCTTGGCCCACGCATCGATCAGCTCGGTGGCCTGGTCGGCGTTGAGTCGCGGATCGCACAACGTGGTGTAGTGACGCTGCAGATCGTCCTCGGTCTCCACTGGTCCTCCGACGCATTCCGTCACGTCGTCGGCCGCCACCTCTATGTGGACTCCGGCGGCGTACTGCCGGTTCTTCTCGAGGATGTCGCGGAACCGCAGCGCTTCGGTGATCACATCAGCGAGATGGCGTGTTTTGAGGCCGTGGCGGGATTTCACGGTGTTGCCGTGCATGGGGTCGCTCAGCCAGATCACCGGGTGTCCCGCATTCGCCACGCGGCGGACGACGGGCGGCAGGGCCTGCCGAATCTGGTTCCGGCCCATCCGCGGTATCAGGACCAAGCGGCCGGGTTCGCGGTGCGGATCGAGCCTCTCGCAGACGCGCAGTATGTCGTCGGTGTTCGAGGTCGGTCCGATCTTGCACCCCACGGGATTGGCCACGGAGGAGAGCAGGGAGACGTGTGCGTCGGCCGGCCCGCGTGTCCGCTCTCCTACCCAGGGGAGGTGTGTCGAGGTCAGGTACAGGTCATCCGTGTCCGGATCCCGGCGGATCAACTCGGATTCGTAGTCGATGACCAGGGCCTCGTGGCTCGACCACGGGCCGTCCGTGGCCGGCACGCGAGCGGTTCCCTCGCGGTACGCCCGCATAGCCCGCTGCACTGTGTCGCTGGCGTCATAGGCCCACATCATGCGCAGTGGGTTGGCATTCCGGGTTCCCGGCGTGGCGATTTCTGAATTGATCATATGCCCCCGAAACGAGGGAATTTCCAAGGTTCCTTGATATTCGGTCGCCTGTGATCTGGGTTTGGCGAATTGCCCGCCCATGCGGCCGACCCGGACGACGTCCCGCCCTGTGATTTCACCGAGGCGGTCTCCCAATCTTTCGATGACGTCCAGCTTCGCCGATATATGGCGGGGCGTGCATTCGTAGAAGCTCTCCGCGCAGTCGCCCATTTGAAGCAGGAGGGCGCCGTTCGTGACCAGTTCCGAGAGCGACGAGCGCAGCCGCCGGATCTCCGCCGCCGTCACCAGGGGCGGAGCCGACGCCAGCCACTGACGGGCCCCCTGGTAGGCGGCGTGATCCCGCCAGTCCGGCTGCTGGGCCGCCGGCATGTCCTCCCACGGCCCGGGCCGGGTGAAGTCCGCCGTAGAGCTGGTGAGTTGCATGTGTGCTCCCGTCGAGAGATCAGCGAGACGTGCTTCCGGAGTCCATGGGGGGCCGCGGGCCGGTTGCCGCTAGCGTGACCCAGTGGCCGGTGCGCGCACATCACGTCTTTGCGCTGCTCTCCCGGTGGTTGGTGTGGAGCGGGCACGGTCGAATCGGACATAAAATAACCCGAACGCAATCATGACGGACATAAGACCCCTAAGTACCTCCTCGCGAACGATCAAGGGTAGAGGAATTGTGGCCAGAGGGGCTAAGGTCAACGGCTGCGGCTCTTGCGCATAACGGGGGATTCTGACGATGGTGTTTTGCGTTTTTTCGGTAAGGTCACACTTACTTGATTCGATTCTCGGTATCGACCCCTGCGTTTCGATCCGGGGTTTCGCTCACTGCGAGCGACTGAGGCGCTCACACGTATTCCATGTCGGACAATCCGATGAAAGGCGTCCTTTCGCCGTCGTTCAGCGCCACGAAGTCGGCAAGGCGAAGCCGGTCACGGCTCGATCGAGGTCTGCGCCGACGGTCGGGCCGCGCATGGGGCGGATCACCGACAACGGTGCCGGGCAGCGGGGCTCGACACCCAGGACAGGGCTTGCCGGTCCGGCGACGTGGACCACATGCCGCTGACGGCACGTCTCTCCATGGCCGGGGAGTGGTGGAGGCAAGATGGCGATCAAGGTTGTTCTAGCCGGGGACGAAGCGCTCACCAGGGAGGCTCTCACTGAACTCCTGCAACTCTCGGGAGGTATCGAGGTTGTCGCCCAGACGGGGTGGGGCGACAGGGTGTTAGGGCTGCTGGACGACTACCAGGCGGAGCTCGCCGTTCTCGATGTGCGCATGCCGGGCATGAACGGCATCGAGGTCGCCGAGCATCTGCATGAGGAGCGGCCCGGTTTCCCAGTGGTGATCCTGAGCGGTTACGTGCGGCCGGGGCACCTGGAGCGGGCCTTCAAGGCCGGAGTACGCGGAATTCTCACCAAGGAGACCTCAATCCGCGAGTTGAGCAGAGTGATCCGTGATGTGCACGCCGGGGGCAGTCACTACCCGTCCGAGCTGGTGGCCCAGTTGGTGGCCGTGGGGGACAACCCGCTGACGGCCCGTGAGGTGGAGATCCTGAAGGCGGCCGAGGACGGTCGCCCTCTCAGTGCCATCGCGTCACAGCTGCACATCAGCCCGGGAACGGTCCGGAACCACATACATTCAGCCATCTACAAACTGAAGGTGGGCAACAGGATCAGCGCCGTGCACGCTGCTTCGAGGGCCGGTTGGATCTGAGCTGACATAACGGCTGATGGCGTCCGTTGCCATGACATTGCGATAGCGGAAGGGATCCGGGCGAGCCGAGGCGGTGCTGCGGCTGCGGTATGCGACTGCTGTAGCGGCAGGCCTGGCCCCGGGTGCGTACCGCCTCGGTGGTAGCGCTATCGGCGACTCCGGGATGACGCCCCGTGAGCACCTCGGTACCTACGCTTTCGTCTGTACCCGTCAGGCAACCGAAGGGATCCCCCCCGATGTCCATCCGTCACTTGCTCAGCGCCGCCGCAGCCGCCTGCCTCGGAGGGCTTGTGCTTGCCGCGCCGGCGGCCGCGCAGGTCTCGGTCGCCGCCGACGACAGCTCCGGCTCCGGGCGAGGTGGGTCCATCGCGGCCCTGGTGGTGGTTCTGATCGGTGTGGGCCTCGGTGTGCGGGCGCTGCGCTCCGCGGGTCGTAGCGGTGACGGTGCGCGCAACGGAGCCATCGCGGCCGTGGTGGTGGCGTTGCTCGGGATCGTCATCGGTGCGGTGGCCGCGGCCACCGCCGACGGCGGTACCGGCTCGGGCAACGGACGCGGCGGATCCATCGCGGCCGTGGTGGTGGGGCTCATCGCCCTGGTCCTCGGTGGCATGGCACTGGCCCGCTCCCGCCGCACCGCCTGACCCGGCTGTTCTCATCGACGCGTTCATCGAACGCAAGGCACGACCCCTGAACGGGGCCGACCCGGACCTCCCCCGGCCGGGTCGGCCTCATTTCTCTTTCTGGATCCGTCGGGCAGCAATGGAGTTATCACGCTGCGCCCATGGGGACCTTGTCCTGAAGGAGACGTCCCGCGGGCCGCTCGCCCACCTCAGTTGGATGGACTCGCCCGGGGCGCTGTGCCCGGTCGGGCAGTCCCGCTTCTGGTCGGACCCCTACGCCGAGACCTGGGGCGGCGGGGTGGCTACGGATTCCCTGTCCGTCGTCCTGTCGGACGGCATCGTCCACTCCTGGTTCCCCGGCCCCGCGGTCACACGCGCCGCTAACGGCGAACTCAACGATGACGAAACGCACTTACTCGACGACGTCTCGTCCGGGGAGCTGCACGCGGGCGCCGAGCCGCCGGGCTTCGCGGAGCTCAAGGCTGCCGACAGGGCGCGCTATCGGCTGGGGCTTTCGCATGTGCTGGATGTCTGAGCCGCGCGCTGCCGGACTCCGGAACGACAAAACCGGCCGTCGGCGCGTGTCGACGGCCGGTTCCCTGTGCCTCAGGCGTAAGCCACCCGCGCCATCGGGTCGAGGCGGTCCTCGGCCAGCAGGGCGCGGCAGCGGAAGCGCTGGAGCTTGCCGCTCGGCGTCTTCGGCAGTACGCCCCGCCGGACGAACAGGCACTCGGTCAAAGGAAGACCAGCCTTCTTCAGTGCCAGCTCAGCCGCCTCGTCGGCGATGGGTGCGAAGTCCTTCGGTACGCCCTTGGGCTCCAGGATCAGCACGAAGCGGTTGGTGCCGCTGCCCGCGTCGATCAGGGCGGCGCACCCCTTGCGCACCGCGGGGAGGGAGTCGATGGCCGCCTCGATCTCGGACGCGTACACCTTGCGCCCGCCCACGGAGAGCATGTCGTCCGCCCGCCCCATGACGAAGAGTTCGTCGTCGTGGACGAACCCGAAGTCGCCGGTGCGGAACCAGCCGTCCCGGAATCGGGCGGCCGTGCGCTCCGGGTCGCCGTAGTAGCCCTGGGCGAGGCTGGGCGAGTTCACGCGGATCTCCTCGACCGTGCCCGCGGGGCCGGCGGCGACCTCGATGCCCGGCAGCGCGGGACCGTTCGAGACCAGGATCGCCGCCCCGGGCTGGTCCGGAGCGACCTCCACGACTGATCCGTCAAGCAGCGCCGCACCGTCGAAGGCCAGTGACCGGGCCTTCTGGGCCCAGGGCTTCGCGGTGATGGCCAAGGTTGCCTCCGCCATGCCGTACGCGGGCTGGAAGGCCGTCTCCGCGAGGCCGTACTGACGGAACTTCTCCGCGGCGGCCACCAGGACGTCCCAGCCGATGCGTTCCGCGCCGACCACCGCACTGCGCAGCTGTAGCGGCTTCGGCAGGTCGGCGCGGCCCTGGGCCCGTGCGGCGAGGTAGACCGCGGTGCTCGTGGCCGTGGTGATGGTCGCCCCGTACTCGGACATGTCGCGGAACCAGCTGCGCGGCGCCATGCCGAACCGTTCCGGGGTCGAAAGGACCAGATCGAAGTCGTACGCCCACGGGTAGAGCAGGGCGCCGAACATGCCCATGTCGTGGGAGAGCGGCAGCCAGGAGGCGAACGTGTCCGCACCGGGACGCCCGCCCGTCAGATGGAGGATGATCTCCATCTGCGTCTCGATGCTCCGGGTGGTCAGCGCGCAGCCCTTGGGGGTGCTGGTGCTGCCGGACGAGTACTGGATGAACGCCACGTCGTCCGGACCGGGCGGGCTCGCTTCGAAGCGCCCCGAGCCGGAGCCGTGCAGCGCGGCCCAGCTGCGCACCGGGATGTGCCGGCTGAGCTTCTCCGGGACAAGAGGGGTCAGCCACTCGTCGGCGACGACGAGGGACGGGTCGAGGCGCGCCGCGAGCGCGGTGAGCTGGCCCGTGTACTCCTCGGAGCTCTGGCCGCGTGTCGGCAACGGGAGCGAGGCCACGGCGCCGCCGGCCAGCCAGACGGCGAGCAGACCGCGGACCGTGTCCGGGGTGTTGGTGAGGATGGTGGCGACGCGCGCGCCCGGTGTGACGCCGAGGCGGCGCAGTTCGGTGGCCATCTTGTGCGCGTCCTTGACGACGTCGCGCCACGGAGTGTGGGTGAACTCGTCTCCGGTCCACTCGTGCAGGACACCTCTGGAGGCGCTGTTGGTCAGAGCATCGAAAAGCTGCATGCGATCACTCCACGTCAATCAACGACAGGTCGTCGGCCTTGGAGCGGTCCGCCATCGGCGCCAACTTCTGCTGGCTCTCCAGGAGTTCGCGCTCACTGAGGGCGGTGCCGGAGACCCGGCTGACCCCGGCCTCACGCATGGTGATCCGCTCGGGGTCGATGCGGATCACCTTCTTGGCCATGCCGGTCTTCTCCATGCCCCAGATGGCGATGGCCGTGAGGTCCACCTCGTACCACTTCATGCCGTGGCGGGCCGAGCGCGGGAACGCGTGGTGGTTGTTGTGCCAGGCCTCGCCGAAGGAGGCGAGCGCGAGCCAGGCCACGTTGCGCGACTCGTCGGTGGTGTCGAAGCGCCGGCGTCCGAAGTAGTGGCCGATCGAATTCACGGCGTACGTCACATGGTTGACCAGGAAGATCCGCACCAGACCGCCCCAGAGCAGTGCGGTCACACCCCCCATGAGCGAGCCGCCGGTGATGGCGAAGCCGAGGAGCCCGGCGAACACGACACCGCCCATGGTGACGAGGAGCAGGTGCTCGCTGAGCCAGCGCAGCGGCTTCTCGCGGACCAGGTCGGGGCAGTAGCGCATGGGGTCGGACGTGAGGTCCTCGTTGAAGAGCCAGCCCAGGTGGGAGTGCCAGAGTCCGGCCAGTGTGCCCTTGAAACCCGGCTCGAAGTCCAGGTGCGGGCTGTGCGGGTCACCCTCCTTGTCGGCGACGCGGTGGTGCTTGCGGTGATGGGCCGCCCAGATCAGTGGCGGGCCCTGCCCGGCGATGGCGCCGGAGGTGGCAAGCGCGACGCGGATGGGTTTGTAGGTTTCGAACGATCGGTGCGTGAGCATGCGGTGGTATCCGGCGGATATCCCGAAGATGGATATCGAGTACATGATCACCAGGACCACCAGGTCCGACCAACGGAAAACGCTGTTCCACAACAGCGCCATGGCGCCGAATACGGCTATGAGCGGGATGACGGACGCACCCAGCATGAACCAGCGGTGTTCTCTGCCGCCCATCTGAACCTCACTTTTCGTAAAGGGGTTAATTGCTGGGTGTGGCGGCTGCCCTGGCTCCTCTGAGCCGGGGCAGGAACACACCGCGCAACAAGGGGAAAAGCACTACGCGGGGGGTGAGTCGGCCTGCCACGTACTGGGCTTTGGCAACAGGACCCGGCACCGAGAGGCGCCGGCCGCGTGCCATGGACCGCAGTCCGGACTCGGCCACGTGATCGGGCGAGAGCCAGGCGAGGATCTTCTGCCGCTGGAGGTGCGGGATGCCGCCCACTTCGTAGAAGTTGGTGCGCACCGGGCCCGGGGCGAGCAGCGTGCAGGTCACGCCGGTGCCCCGCAGTTCGGCGTGCAGCGACTCGGCGAAGGTGTTGGCGAAGGCCTTGGTCGCCGCGTAGGTGGCCGCGGTCGGTACGGGCTGGCAGCCGGCCGTCGACCCGGTGATCAGGATCCGTCCTGCCCGGCGGGCCAGCATGCCCGGCAGCACGGCGTGCACCACATCGTGCAGGGCGACGACGTTGACCTGGACTTCCGCGGCTTCGGTCGCCGGATCGTTCGCACTGAGCGGGCCGCAGGTGGGAAAGCCCGCATTGGCGCACAGCACGGACACGGACTCGTCCGCCAGTTCGCGGGTGAGTTCGAGACGGGCCTGTGGGTCCGCGAGGTCACACGTCCTGACCCGGACGCGAATGGCCCGGTCGTCCGCCACTTCCTTGGCGAGGCGCTCCAGTTTCGCGGTGGAGCGTGCGATGAGCCACAGGTCATAGCCCTGCGAGGCCAGCGTGCGGGCGAGCGATTCTCCGATGCCGGACGAGGCGCCGGTGACAACGGCCAGGCGGCGTGCGCTCATGAGGCAGCGCCGAGGTGGTTGGCGAGGCGGACGGCCGCGGCGCCGCCGGTCCTTGCGCACGGCTCGATGGCCACACCCTGGATGTAGTCGCCCGCGAGTTCGAGCCCGGGGACGGTCGCGACACCCTTGCGGACATCCGCGAGGAATTCCGCGTGATAGGGAACGTATCCGCTGTACGCGGCCTCCCAGTGCTTGACGAGCGTGTTGACGCGTTCGGCGCGCGGCGCCCCCAGGTGGCGGCGCAGCTGCGCTTCGGTTTCGCTCGTGAGGCGGTCGATGTTCTCGGGGCTCAGGTCGGTGAGCCGGCCCTTGCGGCCGCTGTACGTGTAGCGGACGATGTGCCGCTCGTCCTTGCCGTACGAACCGGCGTTGCTGCACGGCCCGTCGTCCATGGCCAGCGCGCGGACCTCTTCGTTGAACATGTCCCGGTCGTACTCGACGAGGACCACGGTGGACGGGAAGTAGCGGACGTCGGAGAGCCGGCGGGCCAGGGCGGGGTGGGTGTCCCGCAGGATGGCCGACGTGGCGTAGGCGGGAGTGGCGATGACGACGCCGTCGTACTCCACGTCCTCGGCCGGTGCGCCGTTCTCCGAGAGCCGCAGTCCGGCTACCTTGCCGTCGCGGATGACCAGGGATTCGGCCCGGGTGCCCGTACGCACGGGAATGCGCTTGGCGAACGCGTCGAGCGCCGGCTGGATGCCGCCGGCCAGCTGGTCGTAATGGTCCATCAGCATCGCCAGGTTGGTCCCGAAGGTGCCGGGGCTCACCTCGTCGGGCTCGGCGCCGTTGTTGCGGATCACCATGGGGCGGATAAGCATGTCCGTCATGTCGGCCCCGAAGAAGGAGCTGAGCGGGGCGTGGTCGTGCCGCTGCGAGAGCCTCGTGAAGTAGCTCGAGCCGAGGAAGCGGTTGGAGTCGTTCTGCCGGATGCGTGCGGCCATGGCGACCAGACGGGCGAAGTCCCGGGCGGAGCCCATCTTGCGGATGTTCGCCAGCGTCTTGCCGCGGCGCTCGCTGTCCAGGGTGAGGATCTCGCCGTTCTTCAGGCGGGAGGCATTGTATCCGAAGGAGTCGTAGGCGTCGACGCCCAGTTCGGCCGTGAAGCGGCGGAACTCCGTGTAGCGGCGGCCGATGTTCTTTCCGCCGGTCATCACCTGCCGGTCGCCGAGACGGTCCACGCCGAAGCGGCCGCCCGCGGTGTCGGCCGCCTCGATGACTTCGACGCTGTGGCCGAGCATCTCCAGGCGAAGGGCCGCGTTCAGACCAGATATTCCCGAGCCGACGACGGCTGTCCGACGCCGACGCACTGTCCGTTCAGCAGACATCGTTCACTCTCCGTGTATTCGCGTCGCCTGGAGGTTCGCAAGAAGCTCGATGCGGCCCTGGACGACGCACTTTCCGAATTGCAGAAGGTCGACGGTGACCGGGACACGGCCGTCGGCGTCGGGGCGTCCGGCCGTCGCCCGGAGGACGAGGTCCGCCTCGAACTCGACGAAGTCGAGGAAGGCCGCGTCGCAGCCGACGACGAACGCCGTCGGGGAGGAGACAGCCCCGCTCCGTACAGCTGCCGCCACAGCTGCCTGACGCAGGCCCTCGACCATGAGCGGGCCGGGGACATGGTCGTACTCGTGGTCGAAGAAGGCGGGGTGGGTACGGTCGATGGCGAGCAGGTAGCGGGTGGTGTCGGGGGCGTCCGTACTGTCCCCGCCCGTCTCGCCCGTCTCCGCGATCACGACGTTCTTCGGGTTCTCCCGGCCCACTACGGCCGGTGCGAGCGCGCTCGCGTCCGTCAGGACGGCGGTGGCCACCGGTTTCTGGGCGCGCTGGAAGGAGCGGAAGACGTCGTAGTCCTCCTGCGTCATGAAGGCCAGGTCCGCGTCGAGCGTCATCGCTCTGCGGCCGCCGATGAAGATGGTCCCTTCCAACGTCATGCTCACCACGTCGGAACCGCGGTCCTCGCGGCTCGCGACGCGATAGTGCACATGGCCCTGGAGCGCCGTGGTCCCGTCATGGGCGTACGCCTCGGGGTCGGTGACCCGCAGGGCGACGCGCTGCAGCGTGAAGGGGAGGCCGACGGGCACCCCGATGTGGCGGTGCAGCATCACGAAGATGGACTGGCGGGCGGCCTCCGCCGTGGCGAGCATGTCGTAACGCCGGCCCGGATGGTCGGACCAGAGACTGTGGGCCCTGGGTACCTCGTACGCGAGATAGAAGTCCTCCGGCGAGCCCTGCGCGGAGTCGACGACGAAGACTTCACCGATCTGCCTGCGGTGGGCGATGTCGCGCGGCACGGTCTGCTCGTAGCTCAGGCTGATGCCCGACGGCAGCGCGGTCGTGTCGGTCCCGGGCGGGGTAACGGTCATCGACTCAGCTCCGCTTCTGGAAGGTCTGGTTGTACGGGCGGCCGCACCGGGCCGCTCTGGTGCACGGGCCTGCGCATGGCGCGTCTGCGGCCGATCTCGGTGGAGACGAGCGACGCCATTTCGGCGATGACCGCCTTGCGCCGGCCGGGACTGTGCCGCAGGAGGCCTCCGGTGGCGTGCAGGACACGGGCCGGACTGAGGACGTCCAGGACGGACGAGCGATGGCTCAACAGGTTGAGCAGGTCGTCGATCCTGCCCTTGGCGTGCATCCGCCGGACGGTCTGCGGGACGACGGCGGCGATCGGGCCCGCCACACCCAGGTCGGCGGCGAGGCCGTAGTACTCCGCGTACGTACGGTCCCGCCAGCGCACGAACTCCCGGGTAACCCGGTCGATTTCACCGCCGGAACGCGTCAGAGCCCGCTCGATGCGCGGGGCGAGGTGCTCCGCCTGGTGGAAGGCGTCGCCGATGCCCCGGCCGCCTGCCGGGTCCTTGAAGTGCCCGGCGTCGCCGAGCAGTACCCAGCCGGGGCCTGCGGCTTCACGGAAGTATCCGAAGAAGCGCCGGACTCCGTAGATCTTGGTGGCCCGTTCGGCGTCCGCGAGCGCCTCGGCGATCGGCGGGCAGTGCTCCACGTGGGCGCGGACGGAGGCGTCGAGGTCCTCCCGAAACCGGTCCCGCTCGTGCTGCTGCGGCGAGACCCCGAGGATGTACAGGCCGTTGTCGGCGGGGCCGCCCAGCATGTGCCTGTCTCCCCACCGGTGGAAGACGAAGGTCGGGTGGGTGCCCAGGTCGGCGCCCTGGAAGTACGTCCAGTAGTAGCTGCGTTCGCCGTGCAGAACGTGATAGCGGCGGGCGTTGCAGGCGTCGGCGACCCAGGAGTTCCTGCCGTCGGCGCCCACCACCAAGCGCGCTCGCAGCTGCGTCTCGCGCTCACCGCGGACGACCCGGACGCCCGCCACCCGGCCGTTCTCCTCGATGAGGCCCACCACCTTGGTGCCGAGGCGGATCTCGGCGCCGGCCGCCGCGGCCGTGTCCACGAGGGCGCTGTCGAGGATCTCCCGCCGGATGCAGGCCGCGCCGCCCGCGTCACCGGGGGCCTGGGGCAGTTCCTCGTGGCAGTGGAAGTCCTCGAGCCGCATGTCGATGTGGCTCATGGTGGTGGCCCCGGCCGCCCGCAGCCGATCCATCGCACCAACCCGCCGCAGGAACGAGAGGGAATCGGCCTGCAGGATGTTCGAGGACAGGGTGAACCCGATGCCGGCGCTCTTGTCGACCACGACGACGCTGAGGCCACGGGCTGCCAGGAGCACCGCGAGGGAGGCACCGGCGCAGCGGGCGCCGACGATGGCCACGTCGAAGTCCTCGACGGCCGAATGACCTTCACGGCCCTCGGTGCGCGTCATTGGGCGCCTCCCCACCGCACGGCCGACGCGGCGGCGAAGTCTCCGGCGTGCGCGAACCCGGACATCACCACGAGGTCGCCCTCGTGCAGATCGCCGGCGCGCGCGGCCTGGTCGAGGGTGATGGGGACGGCGGCGCCGTAGAGGTTGCCGAAGCGGTCGAAGGTGTCCAGATGGTGTTTGGCGTCGAGGCCCAGGGCGTCCCGCCAGTTTTTCAGGAAGATCCGGTTGGGCTGGTTGGTGACGAGGACGTCGATGTCGGTGGCGCTCTCACCGATGTCCGAGCAGAGTTCCTGGACCAGCTCGGGCACGAGGGTGTTGCCCCGCTCCAGGATCTCCGTGGTCTTGTTCTTGTCGAACTCGATGTCCATCTGGCCCGTGCCGGGTTCCCAGAACTTGCGCCCGTCGGGGGTCTTCAGGCCGAGGTCGAGTGCGTACTCGGGAATGCTTCTGGTCCGTACGCCGAGCACCGGCGAAGGGCCGCCCGCCTCCAGGTAGGCCACGCCGCAGCCGTCCCCGGGGACCGCCGCGTGCGAACGCTTGCGGACATCGGGCTGGGCGAACATCCGGCCCGCGATGTTCTGCACGTTGGCTATAAGGGCGGTGCGCGCAGAGCCGTCGGCCATGATCTTCTGGGCAAGCCGCACCATGTACATGAACGAGGCGCAGCCGCCGTTGTGGAGGTCCACGATCCACTCGGGGTTGATGCCGAGCCGGTGTGCTGCCTGGGCGCCGATTCCGGTGAACAGCTCGTCCGGCAGCAGCACGTTGGTGATGAGGATGTCGACGTTGCCCGCGGGCTCGCGGCCGAGCCGTTCGAAGACGGGCCTGGCTGCCTTCTCGATCCACTCGGCCGCGCTGTCGTCGCGGGCCGCGTGGTGACGGGTGGGCGGCACCTTGAACAGCGGCAGGTTCCCCAGGGGATCCGCCGGTGCATGCTCGTCCAGGAAGAACTCGGGCGTCACCACGTTCTCGGGCAGATGGCTCCCGAAGTCGACTATGCCGACGGGCTGCATGGTGTTTCCTTTCGAAGCCAGTCCTCGATGGTCCGTGCGGTGTCCGCGGCATGCGTTTCGAGGATCGAGAAGTGGTCCCCGGGGATCGTGGTGACACTGTCGGCGGTACTCCACAGCGGCCACGCGTCGCTGCCGGGGGCTGCGGGTCCCTCGGCTGCGCTCAGCAGCAGCGACGGGGCCCGCAAGGGGTCGGGGCGCCATCCGTCGAGCAGGCCCAGATAGCCGCCCATGGCCAGGATGTTGTCCTCGCGGATGTCGATGGCGGCGCTCTCGCGGTCGATGATGCTGCCCATCGCCCAGCCGAACACCTCGGTCATCCGGCCGGGTTCCGGCTCGTAGGTGTCCATGAGCACGACACCCGCGACTTCATACCCGGCGCTCTCCAGGGCTGCGGCGACGGCGTGTGCCAGCACCCCGCCGATGGAGTGGCCGACGAGTAGCACGGGGGCGCCGTCGGCCACCCGCGCGGTGGCGGCGGCGAGGCTGTCGACGGCCGCACGCCAGGTCGCGGGCGGCGGATCCGCCGCGCCGAACCCGGGCAGGGTGAGCGCCCACATCCGTGACCTGCGCTCGAAGCCCGCGGCGAACCTCGCATACATATGCGGTCCTGAACCGGCGAGGAAGGACGGGACGCAGACGACGACCGGTGACTGCGAACCATCGGAGACGAGGATGGATTCCGGCGGATCGCCCAGCTCCTCCGGGGAGTCGAAGGACGGAAGGCGCCGGGCGGCTTCCCGCAGACGCGGAACAGCGTCCGGCAGTTCCCCGCGCGCGTGGGCTTCGCGGAGCATCCGGGTGTACGTGCCTTCCGGCGCAGGGCGGTCGGACAGCAGGAGCCGCAGATGGTCGGCGATGGCGGCCGGAGTCGGGTGGTCGACGAGGAGGGTGGCCGGCAGGTCGAGGCCGGTGGCCTCGGACAGGCGGCGCTGCAGCCGCACGGCGGCGAGCGAGTCGATGCCGAGCTCGAGCAGTGTCCTGTGCCCGTCGATGCTGCCGTCCGCTCCGCCCTCCTCGTGTCCGAGGACGAGGCCTGTCTGTATGCGGACCAGGGACAGCGTGTCATCGGGGCTGAGCCGTTCGGGCGTTGCCGGGGCGCTCTCGGCCACCGGCCGTGCCTGCGTCACCGGGGTGGTGCGCTGGCCGTCGGCCCAGTAGCCGCGGGTCTGGAACGCATAGGTCGGGATGGACACCCGACGGGCCGCCGATGGCTCGAAGAGCGCGGCCAGGTCGCCGGACGCGCCATGGGCGGCCAGCTCGGCGAGTGCCATGAGGAGGGTCTCGGGCTCACGGCCGCTGCGGTGCAGGGACGTGGCGAGGACGGCCTTCGCGGGCGTCTCAAGGCAGCCCCCGGTCATGGCAGTGAGGACGCCGTCCGGGCCGAGCTCCAGATAGGCGGTGACGCCCGCACGCTCCAAGGTGCGTACGCAGTCGTGGAAGCGGACCGGCTGTTCGGCCTGCGTCACCCAGTAGTCGGGGGTGGCGAGGGTCGCGACATCGGTGAATGCGCCGGTGACGTTGGAGACGACAGGCACGGCCGGGGCGCGGAACTCCAGCTTCGCGGCCAGGGCGGCGAGGTCGGCGAGCATCGGGCGCACCAGCGGTGAGTGGAAGGCCTGGCTCACCCGCAGCCGACGGATACGGCGACCGCGCTGCTCCCACTGCCGCTGCCAGTCGTCGAGTTCGGCCCGGGGCCCGGACACGACCGTGGAGTTCGGTCCGTTCACGCCCGCCACGGCCAGCGCGCCACCGGCGTTGCGCAGGCTTTCGCGTACCTCGTCCTCCGTCGCCTGGACCGCCGTCATCCCACCAGCGGCCGGAAGCGCCTGCATGAGCCTGCCGCGGGCGGCGACCAGGCCACAGGCGTCCGCCAGGGAGAGCACACCGGCGGCGTGCACGGCCACGAGCTCACCCACGGAGTGCCCGACCAGGAA
The DNA here is from genome assembly GCF_040686095.1 of Streptomyces sp. NPDC086554. Lineage (NCBI taxonomy): Bacteria > Bacillati > Actinomycetota > Actinomycetes > Kitasatosporales > Streptomycetaceae > Streptomyces > Streptomyces sp. NPDC086554. The sequence continues at coordinate 711 of NZ_JBFBJK010000018.1, read as the reverse complement.
GTCCGCGCTGAACCCCCAGGAGGCGACCAGGCGATACAGAGCGGTTTCCAGGGCGAACAGGGCGGGCTGCGTGAAGTCCGTGCGGTGCAGCAGCTCCGCCTCTTCAGTGCCTTCATCGGCGAACATCACCTGGCGCAGCGGCCGGTCGAGATGACGGTCGAGTTCGGCGCACACCTCGTCCAGGCTCTGGGCGAAGACGGGGTGACTGGCGGCGAGTTCACGGCCGGCGCCGGGCCGCTGGGCACCCTGCCCGGTGAAGAGGAAGGCGGTCTTGGCCCTGCGCGGGGCCACTCCGCGGACGCCATTGCGCGGCAGCTCGCCGCGGCCGAGGGACTGCAGACCGCCCAGCAGCTCGTGGCGCGTACTGCCGCTGATCACTGCCCGGTGCTCGAAGCGGGACCGGGTCAGGGCGAGGGCGGCGCCCACGTCGGTCAGGGAGGCGTCCGGCCGTCCTTCGAGCCACGTGTGCAGCTTCGTGGCTTGCGCGTCGAGGGCGGCCGGGGACTTCCCCGACAGAATCCACGGGACCGGGCCTGCCCACTGGGGTGTTGTGGTGGTGTCGGGTGCCTGTTGCGGGGCTTCCTCGACGATCACATGCGCGTTGGTCCCGCTGATACCGAAGGCGGAGATCCCGGCCCGGCGTACGCGCTCGCCCCGCGGCCAGGCAGCCGCCTCGACCAGCAACTCGATGCCACCGCCCGACCAGTCGGC